>JALYNC010000170.1 GCA_030773415.1 Actinomycetota bacterium | reverse complement strand
TCGTCAACGGTAGGAGTCAGGACTGCAGTGGTACTCATCGGCGCTTCCCTCCGGTCGTCGGACTGCCGGCCACGAGGGCCTGCACCTGTATCAACATCGAGCGTGAGCCCACCTTCCGTGCGTCGGTGTGACAGTGCCGACACTTGACCCGGAATGCCCACCAACTTCCACCCTTACGCCTCACATCAGCGTCCGGCCGCGTATCCCTGCATGCCCCGGGCGTTGGCCGCCGCCCGCAGCACGCCGCTGGACGGCTCCCGGGACACGGCGGCGAGCCGACCGAGCGACCACGGATCCGCCACCGTCACCCGATGGCCGCGGCGGCTGAGCTCGGCCTCGGTCCGCTGTCCGAACCGGGACTCCAGCACCACCTCGCGGGGCACCATCTCCCGCGGGGCGAACGAGGACGGGAACGCCAGGGTCTGAAACGCCGGAGCATCGATGGCGGCCTGCAGGTTCAGCCCGCCGTGCATCAGGCGCAGGAAGAAGGCCAGCGACCACTGGTCCTGTTGATCGCCGCCGGGTGTGCCGAACGCCAGCACCGGCTCGTCGTCGCGCAGGGCCAGCGTGGGGGACAGGGTGGTCCGCGGTCGTCGCCCCGGGCCGAGCGCGCTCGCCGAACGTCCGTCAAGCCACAGCATCTGGGCGCGGGTGCTGAGGGCGAACCCGAGCTCCGGAATGGTCGGCGAACTCTGCAGCCAGCCCCCGCTGGGCGTCGCCGACACCATGGCGCCGGCCCGGTCGACGACCGCCAGGTAGCAGGTGTCGCCCCGGGTCTGCCCGGTGCGGCTGACGGTGGGTTCGCCGAGCCCTCCGCTCGCCGCGTCCTTTCCGGCAGTGCCGAACGGAAAGGCGGGGAGGTATGGAGTGCGGCCGTCGGGGGAGCCGGGACGGAGTTCGGCGGACGCCCCGGCCGTGACGAGCGTCGCCCGCTCCCGGGCGTATCCGGCGGACAGCAGCGCGTCCAGCGGCACATCCGTGACCTCCGGATCACCGAACCACGCCTCCCGATCGGCGAAGGCCAGCTTCGCTGCCTCGACAGACAGGTGGACGAACTCCGGCCCCAGGACGTCCACGTCGCCGATGCCGAGTTCCTCCAGCAGGCGCAGCTGCGCCAGAAAGACCGGTCCCTGGCCCCACGGCCCGGTCTTGCACACGGTCAGGTCGCCGTACGCGCCGGTGACGGGCGCCTCGTAGGTCGCGGACCAGCCCGCGACATCCGCTGCGGTGAGCAGGCCGGGGTGCCGGTCCCCGGAGGAGTTCCAGGACGGCACCGCGCAGAACGCCGCGATTGCCTCGGCCACGAAACCTTCACTCCACGCCCGGCGCGCCCGGTCGATGATCGCCTCCCGGCTGCCCCCGCCCCGCTCGGCCTCCGCCAGCAGCCGGGAGTAGGTGGCGGCGAGAGCGGGATTGCGGAACAGCGATCCGGTGCGCGGCCCCCCGTCGGCCAACCACAGTGCGGCCGACGTGGGCCACTCGGTGCGGAACAGGTCCGCCACCTCGTTCACCGTGTCACGAATTTGCGGCAGCACCGGGATGCCGCCCGCCGCGTACTCGATCGCGAAGCGCAGTACGTCGGCAAGCGAGCGGGTGCCATGATCACGGAGCAGCAGGCACCACGCGTCGAACGCCCCGGGCACGCAGGCGGCGAGGACGCCGCTGCCCGGCACGCAGTCCATGCCGGCGAAGGCCTCCGGGGTGGCTGCGGCAGGCGTCGGCCCCTGCCCACACACCACCCGCGGGGCAGCGCCGGGGGCGGCGAACAGGATCGGCACCTCCCCGCCCGGGCCGTTCAGGTGCGGCTCGACCACCTGCAGCGTGAATCCGGCGGCGACGGCTGCGTCCACGGCATTGCCACCGCTCTCCAGGACCGCCATGCCGGCCGCGCTCGCCAGCCAGTGGGTGGACGAGACCATGCCGAACGTGCCGGCCAACTCCGGTCGCGTGGTGAACATGGCGACATCCTCTCGCTGTTAGCCGAGCACCAACGTGGCCGCTGCGAGGCTCGTCCCGGGAGCCGATTCAGGAAGTCACGGCAGGTCGTCCAGCGCGCGCAGTACGCGCTCCTCGGAGATCCGGTAGGGCGTGCCGAGGGCCTCTGCGAAGAAGCTGACCCGCAGCTCCTGCAGCATCCACCGGATGCCGGTTACGTCTGCCGATAGCGGCCTGCCCGGCACCGGACGCGAGCGGGCGGCCAGCTCCTGTTCGAGCGCCTGCACCCTCAGCATGCGATCCCGGTCCCGCTGGACGTTGAGCGGCAGCTTGTCCAGCCGTCGCTCGATGCCGTGCAGATAGCGGGAGACGTCCGGCAAGCGCCGGATTCCGGTGTCGGTGACGAACCCGGGGTAGACCAGTGAGCCGAGCTGCGCCCGCATGTCGGCGAGGGAGGGCAGCAGATCGAGCCGCGACGTGCCGGCCAGCCGTGGTTCGAGGTCGGCGGCGCGGGTCAGGATCACCTGCACGGTGGTCACCGTCGCGACGACTGCTTCGTCCAGCTCACCGCGAACGGCTTCGCGCAGGGCGGTGAAGCCCTGCTCGTCCCAGACCGGCCCGCCGAAGCGGTCCACCATGTCATCCAGCACCGCCAGCACGCAGTCGTCCAGCAGCGCCGCGACGCTGCCGTGCGGACTGCGGCTCAGCGCCAGCTTGTCGGAGTTGCTCAGCCGCCTGGTGACGGCCCGGGCGGGGGAGGGCAGGCTGAGCGCGAGCAGCCGGCGGACGCCGCGGGCCATCTCTTCCTGTTGTGCACCAGCCGTTTCCAGCACTCGGACGGCGACGACGTCGCCCTCGTCCACCAGCGACGGGAAACCCTGCACCCGGTGGCCGTTGCGAACCCGCTCCACCGTGCGAGGAAGTGTGCCGATCGTCCAGGCGCGCAGGCCGCGTCGCTCGAGGCCGTCCGCCACCTCGGCGATCACCGCACGCACCGCGGGCCGCAGCCGGGTCTTCAGCTCGTCCAGGTCCTTGCCCGTGCCGAGCACCGTGCCGTTTTCGTCCTCGACGGAGAAGGTCATGCGGAGGTGACCCGGTACCCGTGACCAGTCCCAGCTCTCCGGCGGCACGGCGATGCCCGTCATGCGCAGCAATTCACGCTCTAGCGCGGCAGGCAGCGAGCCCTCACCCTGCGGGACGCGCTGCATCAGCGCCTTCGCGTAGTTCGGCGCCGGAACGAAGCTGCGACGCAGCGCCTTGGGTAGCGAACGGATCAGCGCGGTGACCAGGTCCTCGCGGAACCCCGGCACCTGCCAGGAGAACGCCTCGCTGCGTGCTTGGTTCAACACCGCCAACGGAATGTGAGCGGTTACCCCGTCCGCGGCGTTCCCCGGTTCGAACACGTAGGACAGCCGGAACGACAACTCGCCCTGCCGCCAGACCTCCGGATAGTCCTGGACATGCACCGTTCCGGCGTCCTGGGCGACCAGCATCGACACGTCGAAGGTGAGCAGGTCCGGCTGGCTTCGCCGGGTCGCCTTCCACCACGAGTCGAAGTGCCGGACGGAGACCACATCGGCGGGGATCCGCTTGTCGTAGAAGGAGAACAGCGTCTCGTCGTCCACCACGATGTTCCGCCGACGGGTGCGCTCCTCCAGGCTGGCCAGCTCCTCGATCCGCGCCTGGTTCTGCGCGTAGAACGCGTGATTGGTGTGCCAGTCGCCTTCGACGAGCGCGTGGCGGATGAAAAGTTCTCGGGACAGCTCCGGGTCGATCGCGCCGTACGGCACCTTTCGCGCGCCGACCAGCGGGATTCCGTAGAGCGTCACCCGCTCGTAGGCCACCACCGACCCGCGCTTGCGCTCCCAGTGCGGCTCGCTGTAGCTGCGCATCACCAGGTGCCCGGCGAGCGGCTCGATCTCCTCGGGGGCGGTCCGCGCGACAACCCGGCCCCAGAGCCTCGACGTCTCGACCAGCTCGGCGGCCATCACCCAGCGGGGTCCCTTGCGGAACAGCGCCGAGCCGGGCCACACCGCGAACCGGGCCCCTCGGGCGCCGAGGTAGTCGGACTTGGCGCCGTCCTGCATGCCGATGTGCGACAGCAGGCCCGCCAGCAGCGACGCGTGCACCGCCGATGGCTTCGCGGGCTCGCCCGTGACGGCGAAGCCGAGGGACTTGGTGATCTGCTGCAGTTGGCCATGCAGGTCCTGCCACTCGCGTACCCGCAGGTAGTGCAGCATCTCGCTGGCGCACATCCGCCGGAACTTGCTCGACGACAGCGTCTCCTGCTGCTCCTGCAGATAGCGCCACAGGTTCAGGTAGGCGGTGAAGTCGGAGTCGGGGTCGGCGAATCGGCGGTGGAGTTCGTCCGCGGCCTGCTGCTTGTCCGGCGGGCGTTCCCGTGGATCCTGGATGGACAGCGCCGCGGCGATGACCAACACCTCGGGAACGCAGCTGTTGCGATCCGCCTCGACCACCATGCGGGCGAACCGCGGCTCGATGGGCAGCTGCGCGAGCTGTTTGCCCAGCGGCGTCAGGCGTTTTCGCACGTCGGTCTGCGCGGGGTCGATGGCGCCCAGCTCATGCAGCAACGCCATGCCGTCGCGGATGTGCCGGCGGTCGGGCGGATCGACGAACGGGAAGTCGGCGATCTCGCCCAGCCCCAGCGCAGTCATCTGCAGGATCACCGACGCCAGATTGGTCCGCTGGATCTCCGGGTCGGTGAACTCCGGCCGGGACAGGAAGTCCTTCTCCGAGTACAGCCGGATACAGATGCCCTCGGACAGCCGCCCGCAGCGGCCCTTGCGCTGGTTCGCCGACGCTTGCGAGATCGGTTCGATCGGCAGGCGCTGCACTTTCAGCCGGTTGCTGTACCGGGAGATGCGGGCGGTGCCTGGGTCGATGACGTATCGGATGCCGGGGACGGTGAGTGAGGTTTCGGCGACGTTGGTGGCCAGCACGATGCGCCGGCCCGAGTGCGGGGCGAACACCCGGTGCTGCTCGGCCGCGGACAGCCGCGCGTACAGCGGCACGATCTCAGTGTGGGGCAGCTTGCGTGCCTGCAGTGCGTCCGCGGTGTCCCGGATCTCCCGCTCGCCGCTGAGGAACACCAGAATGTCGCCGGGTTCCTCGGCGCGTAGCTCGTCGACGGCGTCGGAGATGGCCTCGACCTGGTCGCGCTCCTCCTCGTCGGTGCGCGGCCGGTAGCGCACCTCCACCGGGTAGGTGCGCCCGGACACCTCGACGATCGGGGCGTCGTCGAAATGGCGCGCGAAGCGCTCGGGATCGATCGTGGCCGACGTGATGATCAGCTTCAGGTCCGGACGCCGGGATAGCAGCTGCTTGAGGTAGCCGAGCAGAAAGTCGATGTTGAGACTGCGCTCGTGCGCCTCGTCGAGGATGAGCGTGTCGTACCGGCGCAGGTCCCGGTCGTGCTGGATCTCGGCGAGCAGGATGCCGTCCGTCATCAGCTTGATGAGGGTGTTGTCGCCGGTCTTGCCGGCGAACCGGACCTGGTAGCCAACGGTCGAGCCCAGCGGGACGTCCAGTTCCTCGGCAATCCGGTCGGCCACCGATCGCGCGGCGAGCCGCCGGGGCTGGGTGTGGCCGATCTGGCCGCGGATGCCGCGGCCCAGTTCGAGGCAGATCTTCGGTAGCTGAGTGGTCTTGCCCGAGCCGGTCTCACCGGCGATCACGACGACCTGGGAGCCCTCGATGGCGGCGGCGATGTCGTCCTTGCGGGCGACGACGGGCAGCTCTTCCGGGTAGCGCAGTGGGGGAACGGACGCCCGCCGCCGCTCCAGGGACTGCTCGGCCGCCTCCACCGAGGAGGCGAGGGACCGCAGGTCCGGCTCCGCGACGGGCTCCCGGCCGCGGGAACGTCGGTTGCCGTCCAGGCGTCTGCGCAGGCGATGCCGGTCGGCGGCCCCGAGCCTGTCTATCCGCTGGCGGAGCTCGGCGGGGGAGGGGTCGACGCGCGGCGGCGACAGCTCGGCATCCATGTCAGTCCAAGGGTAGGCGGGCAAGCGTTCCCTCGGCCCGTGGACATGCGCCGAGCCGTCGCCGGCCGGCGGCCGGAACTAGCGCGTGGTGCGACCGCGCTTGGCCTGCTGCTGAGCGATGAGCTGCTTGATCTTGGCCTGGTTCTGCGGCTTACGGGCCTCGTCGAAGACCTTCTTGGCGATGCCCGCCTTTACTGCGGCACTGAACAAACCCATGGCGTTCCTCCTCGATCATGATCGCCGACTGCGCCGGCGGTGCGTTGTCAGAAGGTTGCCCGTTGCGGTCAGCCCTGAACCCGGCGGACACCTGCCTTGCCGTGAGCCCGGCGACTTTCCCGGCGAAGCAGTCCGCTGGCTGGCCGGCACGAAGTCGATCAGTTCCGTGATGCAGCGGAGGCGAGGAAGATCGACATGTCTCTTGTCCAGGCACGTCGGTCGGGATGGTGAGACCGCGGGCTCCGTCGCGGCGGGCTCTCCAGCGTCCTGCGACGCGCCGCGTGGCGCTGCGCACGGCGATGGTCATGACGCCGGACCGTGGCGGCGTCTTCGACTACATGTCGTGGATGGCGCGTCTCGGGCTCGGCGGGCCTGTCGCGGGAGGTCGGCAGTACGTCTCCTGGATCCACGGAGAGGACTTCGTGCGCGTCGTGCAGTTCCTCCTTGAGCGGGACGACCTGGACGGCCCCTTCATCGTTGCCGCCCCTCATCCCGTCCCGCAGGCCGGCTTCATGCGGACGCTGCGCGCCGCCTGGGGCCGCCGCCTGGGTCTGCCCGCCACACGGCTCATGGCCGAGGTCGGAGCGCTCGCGTTGCGCACCGACACCGAACTGCTGCTCAAGAGCCGCCGGGTAGTGCCCGGTCGGCTGCTCGAGGCGGGGTTCAGCTTCGCGTATCCGACGTGGGATGCCGCAGCGGTGAATCTGGTCGAGGGGGCACGGACGCTTCGACGTCGCGGATGACCGGATCCGTCGAGGGGGTGGCCGCTTCGGCCTGGGCCTGTTCCCAGCGGCGGGCGATGCGGACGCTGTACTCGCAGTAGAGGGGCACGTCTGGTTCGTCGCCGCCGAGAATCCCGTTCGCCTCGTCGTGGGGCAGGTCGTCCGGGCGGCTGCGCGAGTCTGCGTAGATCGTGGCTGTGCTCATCTGCAGCCAGATGCGTGGCGGAGAGGCGGCTTGGGATATCGCCTGGCCGACGACCCGCGTGGAGTCGACACGGGAGTCCATCATCTGGCGCAGATTGGTGTCGGTGTAGCGACAGCTGACGGTGCGGCCAGCCAGATTGATGACCGCGTCGGCGCCGTCGAGTTCCACCACCCAGTCGCCGAGCGTCCGGCCTTCCCACACCGCGTGCCGAATGCCGTCCTCGAGCTGCTCCGGCCGTGGCTCAGCGCCGTGACCTTGTTCCCGCGCTGCGCCAGTGCCCTCCGCAGAAGCCCGCCGCCTGGCCGGTCCCACCCGTGATCACGATCCTCATTCCGGGAGCCTAGGTCGTCCGGGACGCGTCGCGAAGGGGCCGAGGGCAGCGTCGCCAGCACTGCGTTGGGGCCGCGGCGCAGGGCAAGGCGTCGCTTGCCGGCTGCCATGTCCGATCCCTTTGCGAGGCACGGGCGAAGATCCCGTTCGTACCGAACCGCCGAGGCACTGTGAAGCCACTGGAGTGTCGGTTCTCGCACCGTCCGGCGAGGCAACTACTGTGCCGCCAGTGCAATCCCTGGCGATGCGGGCCGCTCCGGCCCGCCCCCTGCGCGGCTGGCAGGCCGAGGCGCTCGAGCAGTACCTCACTGCAGGCGCCCAGGACTTCCTGGTCACCGCCACGCCGGGCGCCGGTAAGACCCGATTCGCGCTCGCCGTCGCGTCCAGGCTGCTCGCCGACCGGGTGATCCAGCGGGTCATCGTGGTGACCCCCACTGATCACC
>JALYNC010000169.1 GCA_030773415.1 Actinomycetota bacterium | reverse complement strand
GGCGGGTCGCTTCGCGTGCAGCCACCCAACGGGGCCCTGGTCAACTTTCCGACCATTTTCTACACCGACGCCGCCGCTGACCTTCGGTTCACCGTCACGGCGCTCGGTCTGCGCGTGCAGGTCGTTGCGCACCCGGAGCGGTATCACTGGCGGTTCGGCGACGGAAGTGAGCTGACCACAACCTTGCCCGGCCGCCCGCACCCTGCGAAAGATGTCACCCACACCTACAGCACCAGCACTGACGGGGTGGCTGCGCAGGTGAGCATTGAATGGTCCGGAACGTACCGCATCGCCGGCATTCTGGAGCAGTTCGACGTGGAAGGAACGGTCGTGCGGGACGGACCGCCCGTGACGTTCGAGGTACGGCAGGCTCGGGCGGAACTGGTAGCCGAGCAGTAGGCGCTACACCCGCCGCAGCACCGCAGTCACGCGGCCGAGGATGGTTGCCTCATTGCCTGAGATGGGCTCGTAGGCGCTGTTGTGCGGCATCAGCCACACTTGGCCGTCGCGGCGCCGGAACGTCTTGACCGTGGCCTCGCCGTCGATCATGGCGGCAACGATGTCGCCGTTGTCCGCGACCGGCTGTTGGCGGACCACCACCCAATCGCCGTCCGCGATGGCAGCCTCGATCATGGAGTCGCCGACCACCTTCAACAGGAACAGGGTGCCTTCGCCGACGATCTGGCGAGGCAGTGGGAAGACGTCCTCGACGGCCTGCTCGGCAAGGATCGGGCCGCCGGCCGCGATCCGTCCGACGACGGGCACGTAGGTGGGCTGTGGCTGAGCATTGATGTCGCTGTCGTCCGCGGGTGCCTCGGGACCTGGGTCCTCAGAATGCTCGTGCGGGGCGACCACCTCGACCGCACGCGGACGGTTTGGGTCTCTCCGCAGGAACCCCTTGCGCTGCAACGTGGCGAGCTGGTGGGCGACGCTGCTACTGCTGGTCAGGCCTACCGCCTCACCGATCTCGCGCATGCTCGGGGGGTACCCGCGCCGCTCGACGGCCTCGCGGATGACATCGAGGATTCGGCGCTGGCGCGGCGTCAAGCCGTGCACGTCGGGTGGGCCGTCGGGCAACTGCCGCAGCTCGCCAAGCGCCTCCGTCGATGAAGCGCTGACGTCGTTGCCCGTGCGACCTCGTCGCCCAGCCACGGTGACCTCCCAAGATCGACCAGGCCTCGAACGGTAGACCCTGCGAGGTCACGATTCAAACACCCGTTCGAACGTGTCGTGTTTCTGTCGGAGCCCGGTGGTAGAACTCTTCTCGAACAGGCGTTCGATATTTCCGCCGGGAGGTCCGCACATGAGCACCGTGTCCGTTCTCGCTGATCGCCGTCAGGCCCTCGAGCTGGAGGCCCAGCCGGCCGCTGCCGGCGCCGGCCGTAGGACGGTGCGCCGGACGCGGCGGCGGGCGGTTGCTGCGCCGCCGACGAGGGGGAGCGCAGGGCGCCGTCCGGCAGCAGTAGCCCGCCCCGTCAAGGTGGTCGTTCAGCCGGCGCCCGCGCTTCCGACCGGGGCCGACCATCCGGCTCCCATGCGGATCACCCGCCGCGGCCGGTTGCTGGTCAGCTGCCTGATTGCGGGGCTGGCCGTCGGCGTGTTCATGGCGGGCCGGGCGCACGCGGGTGCCGCTTCGTCCGATCCGGCGGCTCAGCCGCCCGCGGCGCCCGTCGCCTCCGTGGTGGTGCAACCGGGGGACACGCTGTGGGGACTGGCGGCACAGATGGCGCCGAGAGAAGACCCCCGCCGCACCGTCGAGGTGTTGCGACAGCTCAACGGTTTGGACGGCGGCCAGCTGACGGCTGGCCAGACGCTGAAGGTGCCCGCAGCGCGGTAGCGCAGGGTCAGCGATGCGACACGCCGACGTCAAAGCGGTAGGGCTTGCGCTGCGGGGGTCAGTCTCCTACGGTCACAACATCTAGTAGTTACACCGTTGTAAGTCGTCCACAGCTTGTGCCCAGGACCGCTGAACTTTCACCCAGGTTGCCCACACCCTCTCCACAAGGACGGCGCCGGGACGACCGCAGCCAGACCGAAGCGAGGTGCCACGACGCTATGCGTTGTCCTTACTGCCGACACGAGGACAGCCGCGTCGTGGACAGCCGGGAAGCCGACGAAGGTACGGCTATTCGGCGTCGCCGGTCGTGCATGGGCTGCGCCCGGCGCTTCACCACCGTGGAGACCGCGACGCTTTCCGTGGTGAAGCGCAGTGGGGTCACCGAGCCATTCACGAGGGCCAAGGTGCTCTCGGGGGTGCGCAAGGCCTGCCAAGGTCGCCCCGTGGACGAGGACGCACTCGCGTTGCTGGGGCAACAGGTCGAGGACGCCATCCGCGCGACCGGATCCGCTGAGGTTCCGGCTCACGAGGTAGGCCTTGCGATCCTCGGACCGTTGCGCCGGCTGGACGAGGTGGCCTACCTGCGCTTCGCCTCGGTCTACCGGGCTTTCGAGTCGCTGGACGACTTCGAGGTGGAGATCACCGCTCTGCGTGCGCTGGGTTCGCATCCCCCGGAGCAGCGCGCGACCGACAGCTCTGGATCGTCCCGCTCGTCCCCGAAGTCGGAGTCAACCGTCACATAGCCGCGGCAGCTGCCGCACGTCTCGGCGACGCCCGTTCGGGCCTTCCCTCCGCCGACAGCATCCACAACCGTTCTCGCTCCCACAGCCGTGCTCGGTGCCCGGTTGTGGATGCGGCATGGCCCCCTCAGCGTTGTCTCAATCAGGAGGACCCTTCATGACCGAGACCATCAGCGGCATCTCACGCGGCACCGGCACCGCCGGGTTGCGCGTCGATCGCATCTACACCCGTCCGGGCGTGCACCCGTACGACGAGGTGACGTGGGATCGCCGCGACGTCGTGATGACGAACTGGCGCGACGGTTCGGTCAACTTCGAGCAGCGTGGGGTCGAGTTTCCGGACTTCTGGTCGGTGAACGCCGCGAACATCGTCACCACCAAGTACTTCCGTGGGGCGGTCGGCGCTGCCAACCGGGAGTGGAGCCTCAAGCAGCTCATCGACCGGGTGGTGCACACCTACGCGGCTGCCGGGCGGACCCACGGGTACTTCGCCAGCGAGCAGGACGCGGTCGTGTTCGAACACGAGCTGACCTACGCGCTGCTGCACCAGGTGTTCAGCTTCAACTCGCCGGTGTGGTTCAACGTGGGAACCGCCTCACCGCAGCAGGTGTCGGCCTGTTTCATCCTGTCGGTGGACGACACGATGGAGTCGATTCTGAACTGGTACCGCGAGGAAGGTCTGATCTTCAAGGGCGGGTCCGGCGCCGGCCTCAACCTGTCCCGGATCCGGTCCTCGAAGGAGCTGCTCTCCTCCGGTGGCACCGCGTCCGGACCGGTGTCGTTCATGCGCGGAGCCGACGCCTCGGCCGGCACAATCAAGAGCGGGGGCGCCACCCGACGGGCGGCCAAGATGGTCGTGCTCGATGTGGACCACCCGGACATCGAGGAATTCGTCGAGCTCAAAGCGCGCGAGGAGGGCAAGATCCGGGCGCTGCGGGACGCCGGCTTCGACATGGATCTCGGCGGCAAGGACATCACCAGCGTCCAGTACCAGAACGCCAACAACTCGGTGCGCGTCACTGACGAGTTCATGAAGGCCGTGGAAAACGGCACGCCGTTCCACCTGCGCGGCCGGCTCGACAACGCCGTCATCGAGACGGTCGACGCGAAGACGCTCTTCCGCAAGATCGCGCAGGCGGCGTGGGAGTGCGCCGACCCCGGTCTGCAGTACGACGACATCATCAACGACTGGCACACCAACCCCGAGACCGGGCGGATCACCGCGTCCAACCCGTGCTCGGAGTACATGTCGCTGGACAACTCATCGTGCAACCTGGCGTCGCTGAATTTGATGAAGTTCCTGCGCGACGACGACACGTTCGACTCGGAGACGTTCGCCAAGGTCGTCGAGCTGGTGATCACCGCGATGGACATCTCCATCTGCTTCGCCGACTTCCCGACCGAGGCGATCACCGAGACCACCCGCGCCTATCGCCAGCTCGGCGTCGGCTACGCCAACCTGGGTGCGCTGCTGATGGCCACCGGGCACGCGTACGACTCCGACGGCGGACGGGCGCTCGCGGCGGCGATCACCTCACTGATGACCGGCACCGCTTACAAGCGGTCCGCTGAGCTGGCCGGAGTGGTGGGGCCGTACGAGGGCTACGCGCGTAACAAGGCGGCGCACCAGCGGGTCATGCGCAAGCACGCGGCGGCCAACGACTCCGTGCGGGCCGTCGGGGCCGACGACGCCGCGGTGCTGCGGGCGGCCACCACCGCCTGGCAGGAGTGCCTGGTGGTCGGCGCGAACACCGGCTGGCGCAACGCCCAGGCGTCACTGCTGGCCCCCACCGGCACCATCGGCCTGATGATGGACTGCGACACCACCGGTGTGGAGCCCGATCTGGCGCTGGTGAAGTTCAAGAAGCTGGTCGGCGGCGGGTCCATGCAGATCGTCAACCAGACGGTGCCCCGAGCGCTGCGGCGGATGGGCTACCAGGAGGAGCAGGTCGAGGCGATCGTCGAGCACATCGCCTCCCGCGGCAGCGTCGTCGACGCCCCGGGCCTGCGGCCCGAGCACTACGAGGTGTTCGACTGCGCCATGGGTGAGCGGTCCATCTCCTGGATGGGCCACATCCGAATGATGGGCGCCATCCAGCCGTTCCTGTCCGGGGCGATCTCCAAGACGGTAAACATGCCGGAGGAGACCACGGTCGAGGAGGTCGAGAAGGCCTACTTCGAAGGCTGGAAGCTGGGCCTCAAGGCGATTGCGATCTACCGCGACAACTGCAAGGTCGGCCAGCCGCTGTCGGCCTCCGGCAGCGGTGGCAAGACGCCGACCGCTGAGCCCGAGCCGGTCAAGGTGGTCGAGCACCGCCCAATTCGGCGCCGGCTGCCCAAAAAGCGCCCGTCCCAGACTGTGTCGTTCGCCGTGGGCGGCGCTGAGGGCTACATGACCGCCAGCTCCTATCCGGACAACGGCCTCGGCGAGGTCTTCCTGAAGATGTCGAAGCAGGGGTCGACGCTCGCCGGCGTCATGGACGCGTTCTCCATCGCGATCTCGATCGCGCTCCAGCACGGCGTTCCGCTCGAGACGTACGTGTCGAAGTTCATCAACATGCGCTTCGACCCCGCCGGCCTCACCGACGACCCGGACATCCGGATGGCGCAGTCGGTAATGGACTACATCTTCCGGCGTCTG
This sequence comes from Actinomycetota bacterium, assembly GCA_030773415.1. Taxonomy (GTDB): domain Bacteria; phylum Actinomycetota; class Actinomycetes; order JALYNC01; family JALYNC01; genus JALYNC01. The sequence continues at coordinate 3,982 of JALYNC010000169.1, read as the reverse complement.
GCGATCGACCACCTGCCGTACGAGACGCGCGCCGAGCTGGGCATCTTCTCGGCGGAGGAGCGGGCCGCTGCGGTGTCGGGCGGCAGCTACGGCGCCACCGCGCCCGAGGTCGACGAGCTCGACGTCGAGCAGCTGGCGCAGTCAGCACCGATCGAGAACAGCGCCGCCCCGGCCGGGACGGACTCGACACCAGCGGGCACGCAGGCCGGGCCCGCGGGCGTGGCCCCCGTGCCGCCGCAGACCCAGACCGGCAGCGCGGGCAACGGCGGCATCGAGCTCACCGGGCAGACCGCCGTCGACGCTCCGCTGTGCTTCACCTGTGGCATTAAGATGCGCCCCGCCGGCAGCTGCTACGTCTGCGAATCGTGCGGGTCGACGAGCGGCTGCAGCTGATCGCCCTGCTCGGCGACGTGTCACGCTCGTGCCTCGCGGAACTGCAATGACGGCCCGAGGAGATGTTCCCGCTGCCAGCGGATGACAGGTCACAGCAGGCGGGCAGCCGCGGTAGTGCAACTCGGACCGGCCCGGTGGTCACCCACAGACCGCCGGGCCGGTTCCGTGTCTCCGAGGAAGAGACCGGCACACCGTCCTGTCCGTCGTGCCGTGAGGCTGTCCAGGGCGCCCCGGGCCGGGATAAGGGAACCAGGCAAGCGTCTCCGACCACCACCGTCACGCCAGGGGACCATGCCCCGGGTTAAGGCTGGCACGGCAACACTGATGTCGAGCTCTACCAAGAAGACTTTGTTAGCGGGCGTCCCGTCGTTTCATCCACGGCTGGCCTCGGTGTCCGGCAAGAGTTGGGAAAGCCAAGTAGGGGCCGTGGTTGGCAGGTCGCGAGCGGAGCCTTTGCGGGACCGCCGACTGCGTCGTTGCCTTTTTGACGTCAGACTTCCGCGAGGACCTAAGAAGGCCGACCTCCCGTACTGGTGCTGCATGGCTCCGCCGACGCCATCGTGCCATTCGATGCGAGCGGCAAGCACCGGCCTGAGTTCGCTGTGTAGGCCGCTACTGTGCAGCAGTTAATTGCTGCAGACCCGCACTAGCCTGTAATACGTCACGGCACTCACCTGTTCAGCCGGCGGCAGTTTCCGGAGGGAACGCTTCCCGACCGATGGGTCGATGGACTGCGCCCATTGCGGGTCCCAGGTGACGATCGTCGGCCGGCCGTTCCTCGTGGTCACCGGTGCTGCCCGGCGGCAAGTACACCGTGTGCTCGGCCCTCGCGACGGTGCAGGGATTGCCAGGCCCTCGACGGTGACGTGCTCGCACAGGGTGCTGACGCGGTTACGCGCTGACCCCGTTACTAAATGCGCTGACGCCGTTACTCAATGCGCTGACGCCGTTACTGATTGCGCTGACGCCGTTACTCACGGCGCTCGGACTGGCAGCCTTCTGGCGTCGACTCTTGCATGTCGGCCGCCAGGTGCAGAGCAACGGGACAGCACCCGCGTAAAGCTGCATAGTCCTCCCAAGCAGGTGCTGACCCAGGGCACGGTCAGGGAAGGCCATACGCCCCTAGTGCGTTGAACCCAAAGCGCTGCCAGTCGAGGTCGGTTTCTACGCGGCCCCGTGAAGAGCGGGGAGGTCTCTCCCTGTCGGCAGCGCTCGATCGACCACGGTGGCAACATCGACCTGCGGACGGGTAACCCAGTTCTTGCCTTGTCTGACGCTCTGGCTCCCCCAGCGGGGGTAGGAGCAGGTCGGGCGCACGGGGCAACGCCGAGTACATTCAACTCTCATGGAGGAACAGCGCTTGAAGCGGACAGCGACAGTAGGAATCACGACGTTGTGCCTGGCGGTGGTTGCGCCGATCGGTACGGCGGTGGCAGCCGGCAAGGGTGCGGTCTGGCAGATGGATGAGTCGTCGGGTGCAACAGTGATGCGCGACTCGTCAGGCAACGACAACCACGGCAAGATACCGTCGGGAGTTGCACCGGGCGGCGGCGTCTTCACGTTCAAGGGCACATCGCGGGTGCAGGTGCCTCATGACACGACCCTCAACCCAGGCTCTGCGGATTTCTCGTTCTCCGCGCGCGTGAAGCGCACCGGAGGCGATGAGGACCCGAACATCATTCAGAAGGGCCAGACGGACGCCCCCGGCGGGTATTACAAAATCGACTACTACAACGGTCGGGTGAACTGCAAGCTGGTCGGGTCGTCCGGCTACAAGACGCTAGTCGTGTCAGCCAACATCAGCGACGGGAAGTTCCACACCATTCGGTGCACCAAGACAGCCACGAAGGTGCGGCTGGACGTCGACCCGGGGACGACGATAGCCAAGTCAAGCGCGGTGGGTGTGACCATCGGCTCGATCGCCAACATCAAGCCGCTGACCATCGGCGGAAAGATCAACTGCACGTCGTGCGACTTTTTCACCGGGCAGATGCAGTGGGCCCGGGTCGACATCTAGTCCATCGGGTCGATCGGCAGCCAGCGACGAGCGTGCCGGCCGTCAAGGACGGAGGTCTCCCCGGTGCCTTGTTCGTGAGCCGTCTCGCGGCAGGCATGCCGTCGCCGGTGTCCCGAGGACGGGCACCATGTTGCTACCAAGGTAAGGCGTCCCGAAGAGCCGCCCGTGATCTTGTCTACATGTGTAGACAAGATCACGGGCGGTCAACCAACGGACCTGCGCGTCGTCCGGGATCCGGCCACGTTGAAGGTAGGCGCACAAGGTCAAGTCGCCGTCGTGGAGAGCATCACACCGAGACGGGGCCGCCGAGGGCGACCCAGCCGACAGTGACGCGGCTTACATGCGCGGCGCGGGAGGCTCGCCCAGGCGATGCACCGCTGTATCGCTGTACCGCTGTACACAACCGGGCGGTCGACGACGCTAGGGCGGTCTGCAGTGCTACGTCTACGTGGACACCGACGGACACCCAATGCCAGCTGAGTGCACTCAACTTCCCGCCGGCCGACCTTGAGCGCTCCCCGCGACGGTGCGGTGGCCGCTGCTCGCGATCTCGCTGACCGGCTGCTGCGGTCAGATGCCGAACTGGTGGACTCAGCGGCGGTCAAGCGGTCCACCCTGGACACCCTTGCTGCCGCCGGTCTATACGGGTTGACCGCTCCGGTCGAGGCGGGCGGGCTGGGCCAGCCGCCCGCCGTCGGCCGTGAGGTTGCGGAGCTGCTGGCCGGAGCCTGTGGTTCGACGTGGTTCGTGTGGACTCAGCACTCGATGCCGCTGGCGATGCTCCTCCACAGCGGCAACGAGCAGCTGCAAGGGGAGCGCCTAGCACGGATGATCGCCGGCAAGACACAGTCGGGCGTCGCATATGCGCATCTTCGGCGTGCCGGAGCTCCGGCCGTCACCGCTACGCGAAGCCAGGGCGGGTGGACGCTGAGCGGGTCGGTCGACTGGCTGACAGGCTGGGGCTTGGTCGATGTGTTTCTCGTGGCGGCCGCGACCGACAACGGCCAGGTGGTCTTCGCCCTTGTTCCGGCTGCCGACAGTCCCGGGCTGACCGCCTCCGGGCCGCTGCGTCTGGCCGCCATGCAAGGGACGTCCACGGTCCGGCTGACCCTCGACCGGCTGCACGTGCCGGACGGCGACATCGTCGCCGTGCTGCCGCTGGAGGTCTGGCGGGCGGACGACGCACTGCGGACAGCCAACGCCGCCCCTCATTTGTTCGGGCTGCATCGGGAGATCGTGCGCCGGCTGCGGGACGCCGCCGAGCACCGCGGCGACCGCACGGCGGCGCGGGTGGCTGACCGGCTCGGCGAGGCGGGGGAACGAACCCGTACCGAGGCCTACCGGCTGATCGACGAGGTCCCCGCTGATGAGCGCCTGGAGGAACGCCTGGCACTGCGGGCCGCCTCGCTCGACCTGGCGGTTCGCGGGTCAACCGCCCTGGTGACTGCCACCGGCGGGCGCGCCATGAGCGCCGACAACTCGGCCCAGCGGCTGGCCCGCGAGGCGCTGTTCTACCTGGTGCAGGCTCAGACTCCTCCGGTGCGGGAGGCGACGCTGCGCCGCATCGCGGAC
>JALYNC010000168.1 GCA_030773415.1 Actinomycetota bacterium | reverse complement strand
CGACGATCTCTCGTCGCGGCCCCACCGTCATTCTGGAACTGGTGCTGCTGTCAGGCGCCGTAGGTGCTCGGCCGCTGCGCCGGGTCGGAGAGCGGGTCGAGCCCCTCAGCGACCTCCTGGTGATCGTCCTGGGAGGTGTACAGGTCGATTTTATCCGGGCTGGCGTGCTCGTCGGGGAAGGCGGCCGTCGGGGACGTCGCACCCCCCGCTACGCCGGCCGTGCTACCGAACGGAACGCTCGGCGATCCACCGCCGGAGGACTGCCCGCCGGAACCCATGGCGGGCGCCGTGCTGGTGGCCGTCTCCTTCATCGTGGACGCCGAATCGGTGGCCTGCCCCTTCACGGTCGCAGCCGAGTCGGTGGCCTGGCCCTTCACGGTTCCCGCCGCCTGGGTGGCGTGCTCCTTGACCTGGCCCGCGGCCTCGGTCGCCGTGCCCTTGACCTCGTCGGCGGCCGACTTGGCGGTGCTCTGGACCGAAGAGACTGCGTCCTGCAGCGGCTGCTGCAGGTTGCCCTTCAGCTCCTGAGCGGTGCTGGTCAGCTGACCCTTTACCGGTTCGGCGAGCGGCTTCGCCTTCTCCGCGATCGTGCCAGCGGCCCGCTGCTCGGCCGTCGTGGCCGGCAACAGCGAGGAGGCGAGCCAGCCGAGGCCGAACGCCACCATGCCGGCGGCCAGGGGATTGCCCTGTGCCCTGGTCCTGATCTGCTGCGGAGCGGCGGCGACGGACTGACCCGCCGACGACGCGGCCGAGCCCACCCCACCGGTCAGACCGGACGCCTTGCCGGTCACTCCGGACGCGGCGCCCGAGGCCTTGCCCGCGACGCCGGACGCAGTGCCCGACACACCGGAAGCGGTGTCCGAGGCCTTGCCCGTCAGCGTGGACGCGACGTCCGAGACGCGGCCGGCGATGCCTGACGCGGCGCCGGACGCGGCGCCCGAGATCCCGGACGCGGCGCCGGAGATCCCGGACGCGACGCCGGAGATGCCGGACGTCTGTCCTGAGCTGCTGGCATCCGAGCCCATGACCTTCTCCTTGATGCCGGTCAGCGAAGACTTGGTCGCCTCCACCTTGCGCTCCACCACACGGGCGGGGCTGACCTTTTCAGCAAGGAGGTCGACGTCGGACGTCAGCTCGGCGCGGGTGCGCTCGATCTCCGCCCTTATCTCGTCGGGTGTTTGGCCCATTCGACATCCTCCTTGAGAGATTCCATGGTTTGTTCGGGCTTGGGCTTGACCTGCTTCAACTGCTTGCGACCCATCGAGAAGGTCACCGCCGCCACGACGCCCCAGATCAGTGCGACGATCAATGCCGCGATGCCTGGGTGAAGGAACGAGTCGAGGGCGAACATCAGCGCCAGCGACGCGAACAGGATGAGCATGTAACCGGCGAAGCCGGCGGCCCCGAGCATTCCGGCGCCCTTGCCCGCCTTCTGCGCCTCGACCTTCATCTCGGCCTTGGCCAGGTCGAGCTCCTGACGCATCAGCTTCGACAGGTCGGCGGTGACTTCTCCGATCACCTGCCCGACGGTTACGGCCGACGGATCCGTCGTCGCGTCGATCCCCGGGTACGGCTCGGCAATGCGTTCAGACATTTACAACCTCCCGGTTTGTGAGCCGTAGGGCGAGTCGCTGATCGGGTCGTTCACCTCGAGCAGCGGGTCGGCGTTAGTCATGCCCGTCGGGGACGCGGGCGGAAAGCCCAGGCCGGACGACTCCGTTCCGCGCAGCGGCGCCCCACCGGCCGTGCCCAAGTCGGCCGTCGTCTCACCGGAGGCGATGCCCCCGCTGTACGTGGACGTGGACTGGCCGCTGTACGCCGGCTGCTGCGTGGTGCCGTAGGTGCTCTCCTCCGGGTACGACGGCTGCACCTCGGCGTAGTTACCTGCCGTGCCGGTGAAGATGTCCGGTGACTCGTCCAGGCTCGGCGACCCGCCGCCCGGCAGCAGCGTCTTGGGCGAAGGCGGCGTCGGCAGCATGCCGGTCGCCTGAGCGCCCTTGGTGAGCCGGCCCGCGGCGACACCGGCGATGGCGGCACCGGCGAGGAAAGCACCGGGCCGGCGGCGCGCGATCGTCTTGAGGTCCTCCAGCATGCCGGCCGGGCCGGTGCGCTCGAGGTAGTTCGCCAATTCGTCGATCCTGCCGGACGCCTGGTGCGCGAGATCGGCCACGACACCGGACTTGTCCGACGTCATGCTGTTGATCTCTTCACTGATCCCCCGCAGGCTCTGCGCGGCCTTCTCGACCTGCGCGTCGCCCTGGGAGGCGACCTGGCCGCGGGCCTCACCGACCACGGTGGTCAGTTGTCGGCGCGTCTCGCCGGCCACGGTGGACGCCTGCTCCTTGGCGGTCTGGGCCACGACCGCCGAGGTCTCCGCCGTCGTGCCGACGACCGCGCTTGCCTGCTCCTTGGCGGTGCCGGCTACGGCCTTGCTCTCACCCGCCGCGGTGCCGGCCATGGCGCCGGTTTCCTGGCGAGCGGTTTGGGTGACCTGCTCTGGCGCTGTCACTGGCTCAACTCCTGCACTGTTCAGGGGGACGACGCCCCTGTGCTGGCAGCCGTCCCGAACTGGATGCAGCCCTGCTACCCGCGTCCGGGACCGGGAAAGACGATCAGGCCAACCCTGTCCGGAATGAGAAGCAGAACTATCGCCGGCGATATACCCAAGCGGGTGAACACCACGCCTCAACCAGACCCGGCCGCCCAACCACGGCCGGCTGCTACCCTTGCTATATGCGTGCCGCGAGCTTTTATGGCTGGGCGCCCGAGCCGGCTCGGGCGGTCCGCCGCTGACGCGCGCACCGCTTCCTGAGCCCCGGGCCTTCCGCCCGGGGCTTCGTCTTTTTCTGGAGGTTCTTCGATGGTCGTGGTCATGCGCCCCGACGCCGCACCCGCGGACGTGGTCGCTGTTGTGAGCAGGGTTGAGGCCGCCGGCGGCAGCGCGTTCGTCAGCCGGGGTGTCTCCCGCACCATCGTGGGTCTGGTCGGGGATGTCACGCAGTTCGCCTCGCTGGAGCTGGCCGCCATGGACGGGGTCGCCGACGTGGTCCGCATCTCCGCCCCCTACAAGCTGGTCAGCCGGCAGAACCACCCGGACGTGTCCACCGTCGTGGTGGGGGGCGTTCCCATCGGGCCCGAGACCACCACGCTGATCGCCGGGCCCTGCGCCGTAGAGACCGAGGAGCAGACGTACGCCTCCGCCCGCATGGCCCGCGAAGCGGGCGCGGCGCTGCTGCGCGGCGGCGCCTACAAGCCGCGGACCTCGCCGTACGCCTTCCAGGGGCTCGGGCGTCGCGGCTTGGAGATCCTGGCGGCCGCCGGCGCCGAGGTGGGCCTGCCGATCGTGACCGAGGTCGTGGACGCCTCCGACGTCGAGCTGGTCGCGTCCTACGCGGACATGCTGCAGATCGGCACCCGCAACATGCAGAACTTCGCGCTGCTGCAGGCGTGCGGCGCCGCCGGGAAGCCGGTGATGCTCAAGCGCGGTCTCACCGCGACCATCGAGGAGTGGCTGATGGCGGCGGAGTACATCGCCCAGCGCGGCAACCTCGACATCGTGCTGTGCGAGCGCGGTATCCGCACCTTCGACACGACCACGCGCAACACCCTCGATATCAGCGCCGTGCCGGTGATCCGCAGCCTGTCGCACCTGCCCGTCATGATCGACCCCTCGCACTCAGCAGGGCGCCGGGATCTGGTGCTCCCGCTGTCGCGCGCGGCGGTGGCGGTTGGCGCGGACGCCGTCATGGTGGACATCCACCCGCAGCCCGAGAAGGCGCTGTGCGACGGCCCGCAGGCCCTCGTCCAGGCCGATCTGGAGGAGCTGGCCGCCTCGATGGCCGGCATCGCCGGAGTGGTGGGCCGGCGGCTGGCTAGCGCACCCCTGCGGGAGTTGGCGGAGCCGGCCGCTCACTGACCGGCAGGGCCGGCGCGTCACCGTACGCGCCGGCGTCGGCGGCCTGCTCCTGCGGTGAGCGGCCCAGCAGCCGAGCGAGAACTCGCGCCGCTCGTTCGATGCCCGGGTCGTCGACGTCGAGGTGGGTGACCAGGCGCGCCCGGCGCGGCCCCATCACCGACACCAGCACGCCCTCGGCGCGGGCGGCCGCGGCGAGGGCCGGCGCCGAGTACGGGGTCGAGCTGAGCCTGAGCGGCACCAGATTGGTCTGGACCAGCGCCGGCTCCACCACGGCCGGCGCCGCCTCGGCGATCCGCTCCGCCAGCCGGCGGGCGCGCTCGTGGTCGTCGGCGAGCCGCGCAAGGTGCTCGCGCAGCGCGTACCGGCCGGCTTCGGCCAGGATGCCCGCCTGGCGCATGCCGCCGCCCATCCGCTTGCGGATCGCCCGTGCCTTCACGGCCCGTTCGGCCGAGCACACCACCAGCGAGCCGACGGGTGCCCCGAGGCCCTTGGACAGGCAGACCGACAGCGTGTCGAACAGGGAGCCGTACACGTCGAGCGGCACCGAGGCGGCCACCGAGGCGTTCCAGATCCGGGCGCCGTCGCAGTGCAGGGCCACTCCCGCATCCCGGGTCATCGAGCGCAGGTCCCGCAGGGTCGCCAGCGGGTAGATGGTGCCGCCCCCGCGGTTGTGCGTCTGCTCGAGCGCGACCGCCCTGGTGAGCGTGGCGCCGTAGCCCGGAAGCCGCAGCTGTGCCGCCACATCGTCGAGCGCCAGCAGCCCACGCGGCGCCACCAGGGTGCGCGTCTGGATGCCGCCGAGCTGGGCGGCGCCACCGCCCTCATAGGTGACGATGTGCGCGTCGGCGTCGCACAGCAGCTCGTCACCTGGTGGAACCAGCAGCTGCAAGCAGATCTGATTGCCCATCGTCCCGGTCGGAACGAAGACGGCGGCCTCATGCCCGAACAGGTCGGCCACTTCCGATTCGAGGGCGTTGATCGACGGATCTTCGCCGTAGACGTCGTCACCGACCTCCGCCGCCGCCATCGCCCGGCGCATGCCCGGTGTCGGGCGGGTCACCGTGTCGCTGCGCAGGTCAACCGTGTCCGGCATGCCGTCCTCCTTCGGACGAGGTCCGCACCGGGGCGGGGATCACCGTCCCGATGTCTTGAGCATCTCCGCCACGAGAAAGGCCAGCTCCAGTGACTGGCCGTTGTTCAGGCGTGGGTCGCACGCCGTCTCGTAGCGTCCCGCGAGGTCGTCGTCGTTCAGGTCGGAGCCGCCGCCGAGGCACTCGGTCACGTCGTCGCCGGTCAGCTCCACGTGGATGCCGCCCGGATAGGTGCCCACGCCGCGGTGCACCTCGAAGAATCCGCGAACCTCGTCCAGGATGTCGTCGAAGTGGCGGGTCTTGTGCCCGTGCCGGGTCTCGATGGTGTTCCCGTGCATCGGGTCGCACACCCAGATCGCGGGGCTCCCGGTGGCAGCCACCTTCTCGACCAGCGGCGGCAGGGCGGCGCGGATGCGGCCGGCGCCCATCCGGCTGATCAGGGTCAGCCGGCCCGGAGTGCGGTACGGGTCGAGCCGTTCGACCAGCGCCACCACGTCGTCCGCCGAGGTGGTCGGCCCGACCTTCACCCCGATCGGGTTGGCGATCCGCGATACGAAGTCCACGTGGGCGCCGCCGAGGCTGCGCGTCCGCTCCCCCACCCACACCAGGTGACCGGACAGGTCGTATGCCGCCCGCCGCTCCTCGTCGATCCGGGTCAGCGCCCGCTCGTACTCCAGTAGCAGCGCCTCGTGGCTGGCGTACAGCTCGACCCCGTGGGCGGCGTCCACCCGGTCCAGGTCGACGCCGCAGGCGGTCATGAACGCGAGCGCCCGGTCGATGTCGTTCGCCATCGCCTCGTACCGCTCACCGACCGGGCTGGCGCGCACGAAGTCCTGGTTCCAGGCGTGCACGCGCCGCAGATCCGCGAATCCGCCCGTCGCGTAGGCACGCACGAGGTTCAGCGTCGTGGCGGCGGTGCCGTACGCCCGCAACAACCGCTCAGGGTCCGGGCGCCGCGCCTCCGGCGTCCGCGCGAGATCGTTGACCGCGTCGCCCCGGTAGGACGGCAGAACGACGCCGTCCACCTGTTCGGTGCCGCTCGAGCGCGGCTTGGCGTACTGCCCGGCGATGCGGCCGATCTTGACCACCGGCACGCTGGCACCGTAGGTGAGCACGACCGCCATCTGCAGGAGCGTGCGGACCTTGCGCTTGACTTGGTCGGCCGTGGCGGCCGCGAAGGTCTCCGCGCAGTCCCCGCCCTGCAGGACGAAGGCCTCGCCGCGGGAGACGGCCGCGAGCCGGCCGGTCAGCCGGTCACACTCGCTGGCGACGACGAGACCGGGCTTGCCGGCGAGCTCGTCCACGGCCGCGCGCAGCGCTGCGGGGTCCGGCCAGTCCGGCTGCTGGGCAGCGGTCAGCTGCCGCCACGCCTCGAGATCCGTACCGAGCTGCCCAAGCGTATTCACGCCTTCAGGGTAGTGGCCGCCGACGCGGCCCGGCAGGATCGGTACGGCTCGCCCGAGGGCCGGCTCCAGATTTCTCTTCGCTGACTGCGCACGCTGTTCGCTGCCCCTCCGCACCCTGTTCTTCGATCAGGCAGGACCACCCATGACGTCCACATGACCGCCGGATCCGACCAGACACCGATCCTGGCCATCGACGCCGGCACGACCGGGGTCACCGCGATGGTGATCAGCTCTGCCGGATCGGTGCTCGCCTCCGGATATGCCGAGTTCGCCCAGCACTTCCCCGCACCGGGCCAGGTCGAGCACCGCCCCGAGGAGATCTGGCAGGCGGTGCTCGCCGCCTGCTCGGCGGCGCTGTTGGGGGCGCCGGTGCAACCGTGCGCGGTCGGCATCACCAACCAGCGCGAGACCGTCGTCGTGTGGGACCGGGCCACGCTCACCGCGCCGCGAACCGCCATCGTGTGGCAGGACCGGCGCACCGCCGCGCTGTGCGAGCGGCTGCGCACCGACTGCGCGGAGCCGGAGCTGCGCCGCCGCACGGGCTTGCGCCTGGACCCGTATTTCTCGGGCAGCAAGCTGCGCTGGCTCGCCGACAACGATCCGGACCTGTGGGGGCAGGTCCGCTCCGGCCTGGTGGCCGTGGGAACCGTGGACTCCTACCTGATCGCACGGCTGACGGCTGGAGCGGTTCACGCGACGGAACCCACGAACGCGTGCCGCACGCTGCTGTACGACCTCGCGGCGGGCCACTGGGCTCCGGACCTGTGCGAGCTGTTCGGTGTCCCGCCGTCCGCATTGCCGGAGATCCGCCCGTCGAGCGGCTCCTTCGGGACCACCGCGGCGGAGGCGTTCCTGGGCCTGACGCTGCCGATCACCGGTGTCGCCGGGGATCAGCAGGCGGCGCTGTTCGGGCAGGCCTGCTTCGAGCCAGGCGACGCCAAGTGCACGTACGGGACCGGCTCATTCCTGCTGGCGAACACGGGCAGCCAGCCGGTCCTGTCGGACGCCGGCCTGCTCACCACGGTGGCCTGGGATCTGGGCGCCGGCCCGGTGTACGCGCTCGAGGGGTCCATATTCGTCACCGGCGCGGCCGTGCAATGGCTGCGGGACGGCCTGGGCATTCTCGGCGCCGCCGCGGAGATCGAGGGGCTGGCCGCCTCCGTGCCCGACAGCGGAGGCCTGGCGTTCGTGCCCGCGCTCACCGGGCTCGGCGCGCCGTACTGGGATCCGGACGCGCGGGGCGCGATGTTCGGCATCACGAGGGGGACGACACGCGCCCATGTCGCCCGGGCGACGCTGGAGGCGATCGCGTTCTCCGTGCGCGATGTGCTGGACGTCATGGCGTCGGAGGCCGGCATGCCGCTGGCCGAGCTGTCCGTGGACGGGGGCGCCTCGGTCAACAACCTGCTGTGTCAGCTGCAGGCGGACGCACTCGGAACGCCCCTGCGCCGGCCCCGGATACGTGAGACGACGGCGGTCGGAGCCGCGTTCCTGGCGGGCCTGGGCGCCGGCGTGTGGTCCTCGACAGCCGAGCTGGCCGATACGTGGGTGCTCGACCGTCGGTTCCTGCCGGACCATTCCGCGGAGCGCAGCCGCCTCGACACGGAGTACCACTCCTGGCGCCGGGCAGTGCAGCGCAGTCTCGGCTGGGGCCGGCCACCGGCGTGACCGGCTGCGGGGCGAAGGCTTCCCCGTAGCGGCGGCGAGGTGGGAAACGCGCCAGCACGGGCATGGCCAGGGCGCTAGCGCCGGTGGACCTAGCCTGGTGGTGTGTCGGATTCCAACGGCCGCTTCCCGGCGGTCTTCCCGCCGGATCCGCCGAGCTTGGGATCGAGCTGTCCCTTCGCCACCATCTCGGCCTTTACCTCGTCGGCGTAGACGTCGACGTACTCCTGTCCGGACAGCCGCTGCAGCTCGTGCATCAGCCGGTCGGTCAGGACGCGCAGATCCGGCGCTCCCGGCGCCTGGCCCTCCACTGTGCCCGCGTCCGGGGAGGCGGGCGCCAAGGCCGTGCCGGTCACGTCCAGCGGCGGCCCGAACCGCACGCGAACGCGGTGCACTCGCGGAATCACTTTGCCCAGCGGCTGGACCTTGTCGGTGCCGATCACCGCCACCGGGATCACGGGCACCCCGGCCTCCAGCGCCAGCCGGACGGCACCGGTCTTGCCCCGGTAGAGGCGTCCGTCCGGGGACCGGGTGCCTTCCGGGTAGATCCCCAGCAGCCGGCCGGACGCCAGCACGCGGCAACCGGCGAGCAGCGCGGCGGAGCTGGCACTGCCGCCGGACCGGTCCAGCGGCACCTGCCCGAGCGAATGCAGCAGCCTGGTCTGCAGGCGGCCGACCAGACCCGGACGTTCGAAGTACTCGGCCTTGGCCAGGTACGCCACCTTCCGGCGCAGCACCAAGGGCAGGAAGATCGAGTCACAGAACGACAGGTGATTGCACGCCAGGATGGCTCCGCCGCGACGGGGAACGTGCTCGAGCCCGTCCCGCGACGGCCGGAAGACCACCCACAGGATCGGCCCCAGCAGCGCCTTCAGCGCCCAGTACGTCACTGTTCTCCTTCTGCCGTCGGCGAACCTTACGTGACCGGCCGCTGGTCGCGGAAACAACCTCCGCACCCTCTGCAGTCACAGCCCTACGCGTGCCACTATGGGCGGCATGGAGCTGCTTGCCGGAGCGCAGCCGTTCCGCTTCGACGGCGGCCCGGTGGGGGTCCTGCTGTGTCATGGGTTCACCGGTTCCCCGCACACCGTCCGCGCATGGGGCGAGCACCTGGCGCGCGCCGGCTACACAGTGGAGTGCCCCCGCCTGCCCGGGCACGGCACCACCTGGCAGGACCTCAACGCCCGCGTCTGGCAGGAGTGGTATGCCGTCGCGGAGAACGCCCTGTTCGACCTCGTGAGCCGCTGCAACACGGTGGTGGTGATGGGGTTGTCGATGGGCGGCTGCCTGGCGCTGCGGCTGGCCGAGCAGTACCCCGACGACGTGGCGGGACTGGTACTGGTCAACCCCTCGGTGCTCAGTCGCCGCAAGGACATGAAGGTGCTCCCCGTGGCGCGCTTCGTGGTCCCCTCGCGTCGGGGCGTCGCCGGGGACATCCGCAGGCCGGGCGTCACGGAGATCAGCTACGACCGCACGCCGCTGCGGGCGCTGTACTCACTGACCCGGATGTGGCGGGTCACCCGCCGGGATCTGCACAAGGTCCGCGCCCCGTTGCTCGTGCTGCGCAGCGCCGTTGATCATGTGGTGGAGGCGGACAGCACCGCCGCCGTCCTGGCCGGCGTGAGCTCTGCGGTGGCGCGCGAGGAGGTGCTGACCCTCGGCTGGCACGTGGCGACGCTCGACTACGACGCCGAACGCATCTTCGCCGCGAGCGTCGACTTCGTGAACTCGCTTTCCGCGGGCGGCGCGGCGCCGGTCCGGGCGGTCGCGTCCGCGTGAGCGCCGACAGCGTCTCTCCAGGCGGTCGTCACAACGGACTGTCGGCGGCCGCCTACGCGCCGCTCGCCGAGCTCGATCCACGGTTGGCGGGTGCGCTGCTCGAAGCGTTACGGCACGCCGGAATCGCCGCGTACGTCTCGCCCGTCACGGGCCGCAAGGGCGCCTACCTCGACGTGCAGCTGCCGAGCAGCCCCGCGGAGCAGGTGTGGGTGGACGCCGCGGAAGGACCGGCAGCCCGGAAGGTGCTCCGAGCCCTCACCGAAGCCGACCCCGCGGGCGCCGAACCGCCGGGCGCCGGCACCCCAGCGGAGCCCGCGGCGGGGCCGTCGGCGGCGGACGAGCAGGCCCAGTGGGACGCCATCGTGGCGATGTTCAACTCCGGACAGGTCGCGGATCGGCCGGGCGGCACCGAAAGTCTGCCGGACAACCGCGGGGAGATGCCGGCCGAACCGGTGCGCGGATCCGCACGGTTCCGCCGGAAGGAGCCGCCGTCCGCAGCTCCGGCCGACGAGGAGCACTACATCCCGCCGCCGCCGCCACCATTGCCCCGCGGCACGCCGGCGGCCCGCTACGCCGCCGCCGCGGTGGTGGGCGGAGCGCTGGTGCTGCTTCTTCCCGCCCTGTTCGGCGACCCGGTGTCGTCGTTCACCGCCGGCCTGGCGGTGCTGGCCGTGCTCGGCGGTTTCGTGGCGCTGGTGATGCAGATGCGGGACGAGCCCCCGACGGACTCCGGGCCGGACGACGGCGCGGTCGTCTGACGTCCCGCCCAGGACCGTCACCGAGACAGTTGAGATCCGGGGACATCTGCGCGACACAGAACGCTGGCCAGTGCGCTCGGCGACGTACTGGTGTACGGCGGCGACTACACGATCACGTCGTTCGAGCTGGGCTACGCCACGCGGACGAGTCCTATGCGAACTCGTACCCGGCTATGTGTCGGCAGGCCAGGAGTAGCTGGACCCCGGCCCTCGCCGGCGGCGCCCCTCATCGGCGTCGGCATCGTCCGGCCGACGCCGCAGTACGGCGAGCAGCGGCAGGTGGTCACTGGCCTCGGCCAGACGGGGCAGCTGCGGAACACCGCACGCCACGACGTCCAGTCCGGCGTCGACGAAGATGCCGTCGATACGCCGCTGCGGGCGGCGGGCCGGAAAGGTGAGCCCGTCCCCGACCGGGGCGACGGCGTACGCGTCGGTCAGCCGGCGGGCGAACAGCGTCCAGGCCGGCGCACCAGCCAGCTCGTTGACGTCTCCGGCCAGGATGTGCGGGCCCGGAATGTCCTCCAGCGCGGCCAGGGTCTCGGCCGCGTGCAGGCGCCGCCACCCAGGGTCGAGGTCGAGATGCATGCTTGTGATCGTCACCGTGCCCACCCCGGTGACGAATCGGGCGGACGCCAGGCCACGCCGGTGCAACCGCGGTGCGGGGGTCAACAGAACGTTCCGCCGCTCCTGCACGGTCAGGTCCGGGCGGGCCAGGATCAGCATCGCCGCGGCGGGCCGCCCGCCGGTGACGATCTTCAGCCCCGTGGCCGCCGCCAGCCGACGGCACCACAGCTGCCACCCGGGAAGCCGCGGCGCCTCCTGGATGCAAACCACGTCGGCGCCGCAGGAGCGGATCACCGAGTACACCAGCCGGTGGTCGTCGCGCAGGGAGCGGACGTTGTAGGCGAGCACCCGCAGCACGTCGTCGCCCTGCAGGCCCAGCGGACCGTCGAGCACCTTGTCGGGCACCGCTCCGGTCACCGCGGCGCCCACCGGCCCACCACCGGCGCCGCCATCAGGTTCTCCAGAATCAGCAGCTCGTCCAGCGCGTCCAGCAACTCCGTCACGGCCGAGCGCACCGCGGGTCCGGGTCTGGCCGCGGTCGCCACCACCTGGCCCACCAGATTGCCGAGATGACGGGGCAGAATCCGGCACTCCTGCTCGGCGTACCCGAGCAGATCGGGGCCCGAGGGGTGCGGCAGCCGGTTCACCGCGAACAGGATGTCGAACACGGACGCCAGAACCGCTCCCACCACGGCATTGACAGTGACCGCATCGCGGGCCAGCACCGCCTCCTCCAGCTGCACCGCGTGGGAGAACCGCATACCGCGCAGCACCGGACGGTTGCGGCTGACGATGGCCATCCGCAGGCCTTCGGGGTAGGGCTGGGAGGCGGTGACCTGCAACCGGCGCAGCAGGCCGTCGCGGTCGTCGAGCACGATGCAGCTGCGGACGCTGTGCAGCAGGCAGGTGGTCCGGCCCAGAGCGGCTTCGTGCCGTACCAGGATCGCCTGCACGCTCTCCTCCACGCGCGACAACCGGCGGAACACCACGGAGACCGTGCACCCGGAGCCGGAGTCCAGCCAGCCGTCACCGGCTTCCCCCGGGGCGCTGTCCAATTCGACGCCGGCGCCGTCGGCGGCGGCTGACGCGCGGGCGGACAGCGGCAGGTCGTCGGTGAGGTAGACGTGCAGGCCCAGGCGCGGGCGTTCCGGCCTGGCGGCGAGCACCGCGTCGCGGCCATGTGCCATCGCGACGGCCGTCACCGCCGGGTGCCGGAAGTAGCGCGGGCTCAGCCGGGTGGCAAGTGCCGTGCGCAGATCGGCCCCGGAAACACGCACGGTCAGCGCTCGACCCGCTTCTTCAAGCCTTTGAGCGCCGTATCCATGATCACCTTTTCGGCCCTGCGCTTGAACATGCCCGGCACCGACATCTTCAGGTCCACCGCCAGCGAATAGTGCACCTGTGTGCCGCCGGCCGCCGGGGTGAGGGTGTAGCTGCCGTCCTGGCTCTTCTGCGCCGCGCCCTCCACCAGATGCCAGCTGACCCGCCGATCGCCGTCCCAGTCGTACGCCAGGACGTACTCGTCCCTGACGACGCCCGCGTCGAGCACGAACCGCACCCGGCGTGCGTGGCCGTCCGGCCCCATCTCGAGCACCTCGGCGCTCTTGATGAGCTCGGCCCACTCCGGATAGCGGGGGAAGTCCGCCAGCACCGCCATCACAGCCGAGGGCTCGGCGTCGACGGTGATGCTGCTGCTCGCCGAGTCGACCATGGCTTTCCTCTCGCGTCCGGGGACGGGAAGGGTGCAGGCTATCGCTCCCGGCCCGATGGGATACGCAGGTAGGCGGACAGACGCTAATGTCCGGGCAGCGACCGGCAGGTCGCGCCGTTCTGTCGTCTCGTCTCGTCGCGTCGTTGCCCGGGCTCGGCCGTGTCGCACCAGTGGCAGGCACCCGGCGGAATGAAAGCAGGTTTCCAGCATCGTGCGCAGCTACCGGGCTCCCGAGATCGTGACCGTCGCGCCGACGGCACGGTTGACCGACAGTGTGGTCGAGCGGTCCGCGACCACGCCGGACGCTCACAGCTTCTCCCGCAAGGCCGGCGAGCTCTGGGAGCAGATCTCGGCGGCCCAGTTCCACGCCGAGGTCTCGCGCCTCGCCGCCGGGTTGATCGCTGCCGGTATCGGCAGGGGTGACCGCGTCGCTCTCATGTGCCGGACCCGGTACGAGTGGACGCTGGCGGACTACGCGATCTGGACGGCCGGAGCGATCACCGTTCCGGTGTACGAGACGTCCGCCGCCGAGCAGGCGGCCTGGATCCTGAGCGACTCCGAGGCCGTGGCCGTGATCGTGGAGACGCAGCGGCACGCATCGCTGGTGGAGCAGGTCCGCACCGACCTGCCCTCGCTGCGGGAGCTGTGGCAAATCGACGCGGGAGACCTTGACCGGTTGGGTGAGCGGGGTACCGAGGTTCCGGCGGCCACCGTGGAGGAGCGGCGGACGTCGGTGTCGGCGGACGACCTCGCCACCATCATCTACACCTCCGGCACCACCGGACGGCCCCGCGGTTGCGAGCTGACCCACCACAACCTGCTCTACGAGGGCAAGTCGGTCACCATGGCCGGCCGCGAGGTATTCGTCGGCACCACGCTGCTGCTGCTGCCGCTGGCCCACGTCTTCGCCCGGGCGATCCAGGTGTCCTGCGTTCTCGCCGGCATTCCACTCGGCCACGTGCCGGACGCCAGGAACGCCGCCCCGGACATCGCCGCGACCGGGCCGTCCTTCCTGCTGGCGGTGCCGCGTGTCTTCGAGAAGATCTACAACAACGCGCAGGCGAAGGCGAACGAAGCCGGCAAAGGCAAGATCTTTGCGCAGGCGGCGGACGTTGCCGCGGCGTACAGCCGGGCCAGCGAGTCCGGCCGGGTGCCGCTGAAGCTGCGCGCCCGCCACGCACTGTTCGACCGGCTGGTCTATGGCAAGATCCGGACGGCGCTGGGTGGCCAGCTGCGCTACGCGATCTCCGGCGGCGCCCCACTCGCCCCGCACATCGCGCACTTCTTCCGCGGTGCCGGCGTCACCGTTCTGGAGGGGTACGGGCTGACCGAGACCTCGGGTGGCATCACGCTGAACCTGCCGGGGGCGCAGAAGATCGGCAGCGTCGGACGCCCGATCGCCGGCAACGAGGTGGCGGTCACGGACGAGGGCGACATCCTGCTGCGCGGGCCGATCGTGTTCCGCAGGTACTGGCGGCAGGAGCAGGCCACCAGCGAGGCGCTCGACAGCGACGGCTGGCTGCACACCGGCGACATCGGCTCCCTCGACGACGACGGCTTCCTGACCATCACCGGACGGCGCAAGGAGCTCATCGTCACCGCCGGGGGCAAGAACGTCGCGCCCGCACTTCTCGAGGACCGGCTGCGGTCCCATCCGCTGATCAGCCAGTGCATGGTCGTGGGCGACCAGCGACCGTACGTGGCCTGCCTGATCACTGTCGATCCCGACGCCTGGCCGGTCTGGAAGCGGGCCAACGGCAAGCCGGCGGACGCCACCCTGGCCGACCTGCGCGACGACCCCGACCTGCTCGCCGAGCTGCAGGCCGGTGTCGAGCAGGCGAACTCGGTCGTCTCGCACGCCGAGGGGATCAAGCGGTTCCGGATTCTGGACACGGACTGGACGGAGGAGGGCGGCCAGATCACCCCGAGCCTGAAGATCAAGCGGAATGTCGTGCTCGCCGAGTTCGCCGGCGACATCGAGGCGATCTACAGCTGAGTTCGCCCTCAGCTGGCGCCGGCTGAGCTGAGCTCGGGTCTCAGCCGGGCGCCGGCTGCAGCGTCTGGTGGACCGCCGGCGGGGCCGACTCCCCCGGCAGCGGCTCGCGTCGGAGCTCGACGATGACCGGCGCCTCGGTGCGGATCAGCGCGGGTAGCTTCACCACGCTGGTCGTCGGCCCGTAGTCCTGGGTGCAGATCGCATCGGGGTTGCGCCGGGCGAGGCGCACGAGAAGTCGGGACGGTCCGGGAGCCTCCAGCCGGCGGGGCTCCAGCGGGCAGCTGCTGCTGCCCCACGTGGTCACGTGCAGGTGGCGGCCGGGGGCCAGTGACGCCGCCGGTCCCGGCTCCTGCGCCCCGGCCACGGCCCCTCGCCGCGCGGACAGAACCGGGAACGGCGTCGGCTCGGCCGGCGGCGGGCTCGGCAGCTGGCTGGCGCCCGTCCTCGACGGCGCCGCCGCCGGCGGGTGAGGCTCGCCCGCGGGGCCGGCACACCCCGCCAGCAGCACCGTCAACCCCGCCACCGGCAGTGCGTACGGCGATCTCATCCCGCCAGTATCGACCGCAGCCGGCCGGCCTGCAGGTCCCAGCGCCACTCTCGTTCCACCTCCGACCGGCCCCGCTGGCCCATCGTCCGCGCACGAACGGGATCGGTCAGCAGGGACAGCAGAGCGTCGGTCACCGCCGGCAGCGAGCGGCCGTCCGCCACCGTGCCGGTCACGCCGTCGAGGACCGCGTCCGGGGCACCGCCGGAGTTCCCCGCGACCACCGGCAGGCCCGTCGCCGCCGCCTCCAGGTACACGATCCCCAGCCCCTCCACGTCCAGGCCACCGCGTCGCGTCCGGCACGGCATGGCGAACACCGTGCCGGCCGCGTAGTAGCGCGGGAGGTCACGCCACGGCACCGCCCCCGTGTACCGCACCGCGGCGCCGACACCCAGCGAACTCGTCAGCCGGCGCAGGCGCTGGGCATCCGGTCCGTCGCTGACCAGCAGCAGCATGGCCTCCGGAACCTCGCGCAGCACGGCCGGAAGCGCCCGGATCAGCATGTCCTGGCCCTTGCGCCGCACCAGCCGTGAGACGCAGACGATCACCGGGCGCTCGCCCAGGCCATAGCGGTGTCGTACCGGTCCGCCGTCGACCGCCGGCGAGAACGCCGCGAGATCAACGCCCGGGGCGAGCCGGACGAGACGGGCAGCCGGGCCCATCGCCGCGGCCAGCCGTGTCCGGGTGTACTCCCCCAGGTAGGTCACCGTGTCGACCTCCTGGCCGATCCGGCGCAGCAGGGACCGGGCGGCGGGCAGCTGCGCCCAGCCGGCCTCGTGGCCGTGTGTGGTGGCCACTAGCCGCTGCGCCCCGGCGCGCCGCAGCGGGGGGGCGAGCAGCCCCAGGGGTGCCGCCGCGCCGAACCACACCCGATCGCACCGCTCGGAACGCAGCAGCTCGCGGGCCCGCCGCAGCACGGAAGGCTCGGGCACCATCAGGGACGTCGGGTGACGGACCACGGGAAACGGCTGAGCCCGGTCGTACTCGAGCGCGCCCGGCCAGGCGGGGGCGTAGACGACGATCTCGCCGTCCGGCTGGCGTGCGGCCAGCGACTGCACCATCGCCTGGATCCCCCCCAGCCGGGGCGGGAAGTCGTTGGTGACGACCAGTGTCCGCACGTTCAGTCGTCCCGGCCGCGACCTGGCGCCCAGTCAGAAGTGGAGTCAGGGGCGCCGTCGGAGGCGCCGCCTGGGGCGGAACCGGAGGCGCCGCCTGGGGCGGAATCGGAGGCGCCGCCTGGGTCGACGTCCGGGGCGGCGTCCGCAACAGGCTCGGTGCCGTTCATCGGCTCACGTCGGGACGTCGACGGCGGCTCCGGCATGCCGGCGGCCCGCGACCAGGTACGCGCCAGGGCGATCCGCTCCGGCGCCGTCGGGTGCGTGGCGAACAGCCCGTACACCAGTGGGTGGGGGTTCAGATCGCTCAGATTTGTCAGCGCCAGCCGACGATGCGAGGACACGAACGTGCTGGGATCACGGGTGAGCTCGAGCGAGTGGACGTCGGCGCGGGCCTCGATCCGCCGGCTCACCAGACTTTGCACCGGCCCGGCGATCTGCCCCCCGACCGCCGCGAGCAGCAGCACCAGCGCCAGTGCCCGCGGATCAGCGGGCTCGGCAACCCCCGCCCGGCGCAGCAGCGGCTGGCAGCTGAGCAACAGGAACAGGGCGCACACCCCGCCGGCCAACGCCAGCGCGCCGAGCAGCGTGCCGTGCAGCACGTCGTTGCGGCGGGCGTGGCCGAGTTCGTGCGCCACGATCAGGCGCACCTCCGCCGGAGTGGCCGAGCTGAGCAGCGTGTCGTAGACGACGATGCGGCGCGTTGACCCGAAGCCGGAGACGTAGGCGTTGAGGGCCGACGTCCGCCGGGACGCGTCCGCCACCAGTACCTCGTCCACCGCGACACCGTCGCGCTCGGCCATGTCCAGCAGCTCCGTGCGGAGCTGACCGGCCGGCAGAGGCGTGAAGCGGTTGAAGACGGGCTCTACCACCAGCGGGTAGGCGAAGGACAGTATGATCACCAGGGCTGCTCCCCCGACCGCCCCCGGAACCCACCAGGAACCGGGACGCCACCGGATCAGCGCGAACAGCAGCAGCGCGACCAAGGCCAGCAGGAGGCCGGAGACCGCGAGTCCCCGCAGCCAGTCCAGCGCCCAGCCGGACCATTCACGGGTGGACAGCCCGTAGCGGCGCCGGACGACCTCTGCCCAGACGCTGAGCGGCACGGTCGCCAGGCGGGTCACCAGCAGCAGCGCCAAGCCGCCGAGGACGACCTGCGCCACCCAGCCCCCGCCGAGCGGCCGCCCGGCCAGCTCGATGAGACGGGCACCTGCGGTGGTGAGGCCGAGGGCGGCCGCCACCAGCAGTCCGAGAACGAGGGAGGCATAGGCCGGCGGCCGGATCTGGCGGTGGTAGCGGTCTTCCCGCTCGATCTGCGCCGCCGAGAAGTCCCGGAGCGGAGCGGCCGCCACAGCGCCGCCGGAGCCAGCTTCCGGCAGGGGCCGCCACGGCGTGGTGATCGCCAGCACGGTGATCAGCATGAGCAGGATGGTCGCCAGCGCAATTCCCGCCGAGCGGGGCGCCGCCATGCCAGCACCCGTCATCGCAGTTGCTCCTCAACGTACTGGGCCCAGCCCGCGGTGAAGCCGGCGGCGTCCGTGCCCAGCACCGATGTGAAGAGCCCCGGCACGTCGGTGGTGCCCTCGAGGGGCGCGGTGCCGGCCAGCCGGTACAGGCGCAGCAGAGCCGGCACCCCCCACCGATCGGCGATGTAGCGGCACGCCAGCCAGGCCTCCGCGTACGCCCTCGGCGCCTCGGCCGCTTCCCCGGACAGCTGGGCACTGGTCGGCAGGGCCGACGGGCGGTACCCGGCCCGCAGTCGCGCGGTGAGTTCGGCGGCGAGAATTGACGGCGGCTGCGCGGTTCGCCGGTACGCGACGAAGTCCGCGAGCCCCTCGACCAGCCAGGCGGGCGTGCGTTCGGTGGTGACATCGCGGGCCGCCACGTGGGTGAACTCGTGGGACAGAACGGCGGCCCTGCCCGGCGCGGACAGCTGCGGCCACAACGTCGGGTTGAGCACCACCCACTGCCGGGCCGCCGAGCCCGGGCGATCGGGGTCCGTGGATGCGACGGCCACCGCGGCGGTGCCCGCCGGTACGCCGCCCACCGGCTCCCCGGGCCCCCGATGGCTGCTGGCAGCGGTTCCGGTCATGCGCACGAAGGCGTCATCTCCGGCCGGCAGCACTAGCAGAACAGGCTGCGGCATTCTCCCCGGGAGCACCGTGGACACCTCTGTCACCGCCGTGTCGGCCTCCCGGCTCAGCACATTCAGGGGGGAGGAGCTCTCGGCCGCACCGAGCACGCGGGTGACCCGTCCGCTGACCGTCGTGGAGGGGCCGTCCGGCGCCAAGGCACGGCGCACCTGTTCCGGAACCGCGTCGGCCTCCGCAGCGGACGTACCGGTTGGCGACGCGGCCGTGGTCCCGGCGGCCGGGTTCTCCGCGGCCGGCGGCCGGTGCGCCGGCTGGGCGCAGGACACCATCAGCAGGGTGCCCGCAACCAGCCCAACAGCCCTCGACAGGCGGCATCGGGCGGACGGACGTGGCGGCGCCCACGCGGGCCAGGCCGCGCGGCGACTCAGCCCGTGGCCCTGTCCGGCTCGTCGGCCGTTGCGGCCAGCAGCACGTCCGCCCAGGCCGGAACGGCGGCTCGGCGGGTCCTGCCCCGGGAGCGGGGGGTGGCGCTCCCGGCCTCCGGAGTTCCGTCGGCCGCAGAGGTGGCGGTGGGTCGCGTGGTGGTGGTCGTCACCGTGACTGCGGGTGCCGCCTGGTTGCCCTCGCCGGCGGTCGGCACGGATACCGAAGCCGCAGCGACGGACGGCGCATTCACAGAGGGCGCAGTGGCCGACGGCGCAGTGTTGCCGGGAGGCGCAGTGTTGCCGGGAGGCGCAGTGTCGGCGGAAGGCAGCTCGGCTTGTTCGGCCGCTGGCCTGAACGTCGCCGAAGGCGGTCCGTCGGCAGTGACCCCACCGAAGGCGGGGGACGGCGCGGCCGCGCCGCGGGGGCCCACATGCCCCAGTTCCGCAGCCAGTTCGTCCAGCGGCGTCAGGGCGCGGGCCACCCGGTCCCAGCGCCACGACGCCGACCCAGTGGCGCCATCGGCTGCGTACCGGAACTGCAAGGTCCAGGTGGAGTCCGCATTGCGCCGGACCATCCACTTGCTGGCCTCCGTCTGCCCGACCAGTTCACCGATGCGCTGGGCAACCGACTCCGCCAACGGCAGCAGCGACTGCCCCAGAGGCGGGCGGCTCATTCGTGCCGCACAGGCGTCCTCCAGGATGCGGGCACGCTCGCTGAGGACGGGCGCGGCGTAGGTCGCGATCCGCTCCGGCGGCACTCCGGCTTCGGCGGCCACGTCCTCGAGTTCGGCGCCGTCGCGCAGCCGGGCCTGGATCTCCCGGGGGCTCAGACTCGGGGCCGACGACGGGCGCGTCGCGGGCGTGCGGCGCACCGACGCCCGCACCCGGTCGTCCACGGACACCCGGTAGTCGGCCTGGCCGCCCGGCTCATCCGCCAGCGTGAGGACGTCGCCGTCCCTGTTGACGCCCACGACATGCAATTCGCGCACGCGCTCCCCCTTGAGGTCGACGGCTGGCGGGCCGGTGGCAGCGCCGTACGGCGCCCCCGCCATCTTCCTACCACCAGGAGGCCGCCGAACGCAGCGGCTACATGCTGTCGGTCAGAATCGGCGGATCGTCGTGGGCGTGCGGTAGATGGACTGCAGTTTGACGACGTCCCCGCTGGACGGAGCGGCGACCATCATGCCGCCACCGATGTAGATCCCCACATGGCTGACCGGACTGTAGAAGAACACCAGGTCACCGGGGGCGGGGGTCGACACCGGCGTGCCCATCGTCGCCTGAATCCTGGACGAGTGCGGCAGGTTGACGCCGCCCTGCTGCCACGCCCTCAACGTCAGACCCGAACAGTCGAACGCATTCGGGCCATCAGCCCCCCAGGAGTACGGCTTGCCCAGCTGTGCCTTGGCGTAGGCAATGACGGCGGCCACCCGAGCGCTGCTGGGCAGCGGCACGTCGGAACCGACGGGAGCCCGGTCGGCCCGGTCGGCCCGGTCGGCCCGGTCGGCCC
>JALYNC010000167.1 GCA_030773415.1 Actinomycetota bacterium | reverse complement strand
TCGCCGGGGCCGCGGTCGTCCGTCGGCAGCAGGTGTACCAACGCGGCCACCTGGGCGGTGTGACGCGGCAGGCTGTCGCCCCGCGCCCCTCCAAGAGCGTGCTCTTCATCTCGGCACGAGCGCGGCTCGGACGGCCGGCACACCGAAGTCCTTTCCTCTACTCCGCAGATAGCGAGACGGCTGGCGAACGAGCGCCCCGTAAGGGGAACCTTCAACGGGACACTCGTCCGGGTCGCCGGCCGGGTCCCCCGTCGAGCGTGGGCCAGTGTCCCGCAAGCCCCGCCCGAGAAAAAGCCCGGTCAACGGAGGCTCTGCGGGACACTAGGTCCATGAGGGGACTGCTGATCGGCTACGCGCGGGTTTCGACCAACGAGCAGGACCTCACCGCCCAACGCGACGCCCTCACCCGGCTCGGCGTCGACCCGGAGCGGATCTACGTCGACCATGGGCTGACCGGCACCACCCGCCAGCGCCCTGGCCTCAACGAAGCGCTCGCGGCGTGCCGCAAGGGCGACGTCCTCGTCGTCACCAAGCTCGACCGGCTCGCCCGCTCCCTGCCCGACGCCCGCGACATCGTCGCCGACCTCACCCGCCGGGGCGTCAAACTCAACATCGGCGGGTCGGTGCACGACCCCACCGACCCCATCGGCCGGCTGCTGTTCAACGTCCTCGCCATGGTCGCCGAGTTCGAGGCCGACCTGGCCCGAGCCCGCACCCGCGAAGGCATGGCCGTCGCCAAGGCCAAGGGCCGACTCAGGGGGAAGCAGCCCAAACTGACGCCATCGCAGGAGAAGCACCTAGTCGAGCTCTACTGGGCCGGCCAGCACACCACCGCCGAACTCGCCGCCCTGTTCAACATTGCCCGCTCCACCGTCTACCGGGCCGTCGAACGCGCCGGCGGCGCCGACCCCCATTCGGGCGCCACATGAGGGCCCTGGTCTACCGCGCAGCCGCGCGAAGCGTCCCGAAAGTAGGGCTCGGAACTCCGTCCCAAGCGAGCGCTACAAACACACCTTCCGGACGAGGGGCCTCGGCGGCCGTCACAGGCTCGCGACCGTCGCCCCGGTCGACACCTGAGGCGCCTTCGGCGTCTGACTACAGGCCGAAACGTCCCACCCCAGCGACATCGGTCCTGCTCAGACCAGTTCTGGGACCCCCCAGAACCAAGGTGATGGGACGAGTGACGCGCCGACCCCGCCGGCTGCTTTGGTACCTCGTGATCGGTGAGGGCTTGGGACAGGGTGATCGTTCGATCGCCCTCGGAGGGATTCAGCCCGCGCGTGACCGCCCACAGCAGCCCGCCCGGCGGCGCTGCACCGGCTCCCCTGGGGCCGCCCTGTATGTCACTGGCAGTGCGGGTACGTCGCCTGCACTGGCCGGCGCTTAGCGAACCGGGGTCGAACCGCGAACCGCACCTCACCGTCGACGCGTGCCCACAGGTCCGCCTCCAGGGCACGCACGTCGAGGTCCGCCAGTGCCGCACGGGCACCAGCACCGGCTACGGAAGGTGCACGACAGCCACGATCAGTTTCTCCTCATCCGGACGTGGACGCACACACCCACGCTGCTACCTGAGCCGGCCCGGTTGCGGTCAGCCCTTAACGTGCTCGGCGAGGTCCTTGAGGTTGTGGAGCGAGTGCTCGACCTCCCGCTCGTTCCGCCGCTCGAGGATCGACGCGGCCAGGTCGCCGACAACGCCGCCCGGCAGTTCGTAGTCGATCTCAAAGCTGACCGTCGACCTGCCGCGGTCGCCGGTCACTGTCTGGGACATCCGCAGGTGCGCACCCCCGGGGCCGGTCGCCTCGTAGGCGACGTGCCGGGGCCGGTCGAGCGCAGTGACGGTCCACTGCGCGTCGATCTGCCGTCCCACCACGCGCAGCGACTGCCGGAAGCGGTCATCCTTGCTGAGCCTCGCAGCCGGGACGTCGTGCGTGGCGACGGTGATCGTGGACCAGTCGGGCAGCCGGTCCAGGTCCGTCAGGACTGTGAACACCTCCTCGGGACTGGCGTTGATCTCAATTGTCCGGCGGATCTCGGTCATGTGCTGTCTCCCCTCTGTGCCGTGCGGACCGGCGGCAGCGGTGCCACCGGACGCTGCGCTGGTGTGCCGTGGACCGCCATCAGTCCCGCGTCCCCGGCAGGAACTCCTGGGCCTTGAGCTTGACGCCCTCCTTGACGACGTCCCACCGGTCCGAGTCACCCTTGATCACTGACAGGGCGGAGTTCTCGATCTGCTCCAGCGTGGCGTGCGGCGGGATCGGCGGCACAGCCGGGTCGGTGACGAACTCCAGGATCGTGGGCCGGTCCGCTGCGAGCGCGCTGTCCCACGCCGCGGCCACGTCCTCGGGCTTGTCGACGCGTATGCCGAGCAGGCCCAGGCTCTGCGCGTAACCGGCGTAGGGGAAGTCCGGCAGGTGCTGGGACTCCAGGAACTGCGGCTCGTCCACCATGCCGCGCAGCTCCCAGGTCACCTGGTTGAGGTCGCCGTTGTTCAGCACGGCGACGACCAGCCGGGGATCGGCCCACTGCTGCCAGTACTTCTTGATCGTGATGAGCTCGTTGATGCCGTTCATCTGCATCGCGCCGTCCCCGACCAGCGCGATGACCGGCCGGTCCGGATGTCCGAACTTCGCCCCGATCGCGTAGGGCACGCCGGACCCCATCGTGGCCAGCGTGCCGGACAGCGAGCCACGCATGTCGCCGCGCATCTTGATGTGCCGGGCGTACCAGTTCGCGGCCGATCCTGAGTCGCAGGTGAGGATGGCGTTGTCGGGCAGCCGGGGTGAGGCGACGCCGAAGACCTGCTGCGGGTTGATCGGGTCGGCACCGGTGTTCTCGCGGCGCTCCATGACCTGCCACCACCGGGCGACCTTGTCCTGCAGGCCCTCCTGCCAGCTGCGGTCGGTCTTGCGCTTGAGCAGCGGGATCAGCCGCTGCAGCGTCGCCTGCGCGTCGCCGACGAGGTTCTCCTCATACGGATAGCGCAGGCCGATGAACTTGCCATTGATGTCGATCTGCACAGCCCGTGCCTGGTCGAACTCGGGCATGAACTGGGTGTAGGGGGAGTTCGAGCCGACCGTCAGCAACGTGTCGCACTCCATCATCAGCTCATACGAGGGACGCGTCCCGAGTAGGCCGATGGAGCCGGTGACGTACGGCAGCTCGTCGGACAGCACGTCCTTGCCGAGCAGGGCCTTGGCGACCCCGGCGCCGAGCAGGTCGGCGACCTGCATGACCTCTTCACGGGCGCCGCGGGCTCCCTGGCCGATGAGGATGGCGACCTTGCTGCCCGCGTTGAGGATGTCGGCGGCGCGCCGTACGGCGTCCTCGTCGGCGACTGTGTCCGGCCGGCTGATGCCGACGCTGGAGGGCACCATGTTGAAGGCGTGCGGCGGCGGCGAGTAGTCGAGCTCCTGGACCTCCGCCGGGATGATGATCGCCGTCGGCGCCTGCGTCGTGATGGCGGTGCGGATCGCGGTGTCCAGGACGTTGGGCAGCTGCTCGGGCACGGTGACCATGTGGACGTAGTTGTGGCGACGTCCTTGAACAGGGAGATCAGGTCGACCTCCTGCTGGTAGTAGCCGCCCATCGCGCTGCGGTTGGTCTGACCGACGATCGTCACCACCGGGACGTGGTCCAGCTTGGCGTCGTAGAGGCCGTTCAGCAGGTGGATCGCGCCCGGTCCCGAGGTCGCCAGGCACACCCCCACGCGACCGGTGAACTTGGCATAGCCGACGGCCTGGAACGCCGCCATCTCCTCATGCCGGGCCTGAGTGAAGGTGGGCTGGTTGTCGGCCCTGCCGAACGCCGCGATGATGCCGTTGATGCCGTCACCGGGATAGCCGAAGACTCGCTCTACGCCCCACTCCCGCATCCGGGACAGCAGGAAGTCGGCAACAGTCTGGCTCATTCGGAACTCCTTCATGACGGGGTCAGCAGTGCGGGAAACGGCAGCGGGGCGCCGGTCTCGGCGGTCCGGTGAGGATCGCTCGGTGAGCTCTGGGCGTCACCGCCAGACGTCCTCGTCAACCCTCGAGCCCGTCTCAGGCGGCGCCCCCTGAGCGGTCGGGCCCCGAGGTGGGTGCGCGGCTCGCACCGGTCACGCAACACGGAACTGCTCGGCGTCGCTCTTGAGCTCCAGCCCGAGACCGTGGCGCGAGACGTCCGGGGTCAGCCTCCCGGACTGCGCCGCCAGGGCTCCGTCGAACAGCATGTGCTCGAGCCG
>JALYNC010000166.1 GCA_030773415.1 Actinomycetota bacterium | reverse complement strand
GGCCGGAACGCTGCTGCGTTCCGGCCCTTCTGCTGTGCCCGCAGGAGATTGCTCCGTGCTATGAACCCCGGAACGCCACCTCTCTTGCCGACGCCTTCTTCCGGTGCTGCGGGTGTGCGGCGGCAGTCGCCGGCGGTGACCGGAATGGGCAGGAACAGCCAGCACAGGTACGGACGGCCACGCTCGGTAGGCTGAGCATGCCGGCGTGGTGCCGAAGCCGGCCCATGCCGAGGCGGATCCGGACAGCCCCCGGCCGCCGTTCTCGTCCGATCGAGGGAACTTCCCAGTGACCAAGCCTGTCGTCCTCGTCGCCGAAGAGCTCTCCCCAGCAGGCCTGGAACTGCTGGGCGACGACTTCGAGATCCGTTCCGTGGACGGTGCGGACCGCTCCGCTCTTCTGCCCGCCCTGGCCGACGTGGACGCGGTGATCGTGCGCAGCGCCACGAAGATCGACGCGGAGGCGCTGGCCGCGGCGCCGCGGCTGCAGGTGGTCGCCCGGGCCGGTATCGGCCTGGACAACGTGGACGTGCCGGCCGCCACCAAGGCCGGGGTGCTGGTGGTGAACGCCCCGACGTCGAACATCGTCAGCGCCGCCGAGCATGCGGTGGCCCTGCTGCTCGCCTGCGCCCGCAACGTCGTGCCCGCCAATGTGGCCCTGAAGAACGGTGAGTGGAAGCGCTCGAAGTACACCGGCGTCGAGCTGGCGGACAAGGTCGTCGGCGTCCTGGGTCTCGGCCGGATCGGCATGCTGGTCGCCCAGCGGCTGGCCGCGTTCGGCGTGACGCTGATGGCCTACGACCCCTACGTGCAGCCCGCCCGGGCCGCCCAGCTCGGGATCCGGCTGGTTCCCATGGACGAACTGCTCCAGCAGAGCGACTTCATCACGATCCACCTGCCCAAGACGCCGGAAACCCTCGGGCTCATCGGCGAGCGGGAACTGGCGCAGGTCAAGCCGGGCGTCCGCATCATCAACGCCGCGCGGGGCGGGCTGGTGGACGAGGCGGCGCTTGTCGAGGCGCTGCGGGACGGCCGCGTGGCCGGCGCGGGTGTTGACGTCTTTCCCAAGGAGCCGTGCACCGACAGTCCGCTGTTCGGCTTCGACTCCGTCGTCGCCACGCCGCACCTGGGCGCCAGCACGCACGAGGCGCAGGAGAAGGCGGGCACCGCCGTCGCTCGTTCGGTGCGGCTGGCCCTGCGCGGCGAGTTCGTGCCGGACGCGGTGAACGTCCAGGGCGGACCGGTCGAGGAGGACCTGCGCCCGGGCCTGCCACTGATGGAGCGGCTCGGCCGCGTGTTCACCGCGCTCGCCGGCGGCGTGGCGGCGTCACTGGATGTCGAGGTGCGCGGTGACATCGCCGAGTACGACGTCAGCGTGCTGCAGCTGGCGGCGCTCAAGGGCGTGTTCACCGACGTCGTCGAGGACGCCGTAACCTACGTCAACGCGCCGCTGCTCGCGCAGGAGCGCGGCCTCGAGGTGCGGCTCAACGCCAGCACCGAGAGCACCGATTACCGCAACCTGCTGACGCTGCGGGGCGCCATGCCCACCGGGGAGCAGGTGTCGGTCTCCGGAACGCTGAGCGGTCCCCGGCAGATCGAGAAGATCACGGAAGTCAACGGCTTCGACATTGAGGTGCCGCCGGCGCAACACCTGGCCTTCTGCACCTACGAGGACCGGCCCGGTGTCGTCGGAACGGTGGGCAACATCCTCGGCAAGTCAGGGGTCAACATCGCGAGCATGCAGGTCGCCCGCAAGTCCCAAGGGGGGCCGGCGCTGATGGTGCTGACCGTCGACACCGCTCTGAGCCAGGAGCTGCTCAGTGAGATCGTGTCGGCGATCGGGGCGGACTCCGGCCGGACCGTCGACCTGGAGCAGGCGTGACCGAGCCGAGCACCACGTCCCAGGTCGAGTACGCCGAGACCCCCGACGGTTTCCGCGTCGCCTACCGCCGAGTCGGCTCAGGCCCGCTGCTCATCTGCCAGCCGGGCGGCCCCGGCCGGGCTTCCGAGTACCTGGAGGACCTGGGCGGACTGTCGTCGTCCCGCACGCTGGTGTTGGCGGACACGCTCGGTACGGGTGCGTCCGACCGGGCCGGGTCTACCCCGCGGCTCGGGCACTCCCGGCTGACCTACCCCAAGCTCGCGGATGACCTGGTCACCGTCCTGACGGCGCTCGGCGTCGGCGAGGACGAGCCGGTGGATCTGCTCGGGCACTCCGCGGGGGCGGTGGTGGCGCAGGTGTTCGCCGCCCGCCACGCCGGGCGGCTGCGCCGCCTGGTCCTGGTGACGCCCATGGGACTGCTGCAGGGCACCGCCGGTGCGGACATCGAGAGCATCCGCGCCTCCCGGTCGGACGAGCCCTGGTACCCGGCGGCCGCCGAGGCAGCGCCGAAGCTGGCCCGTGGCGGCGAGGCCGCTGCCGGCCTGTGGCCGCTGTTCCGGCCGTTCTACTACGGGCGCTGGGACGAGCGGACGAAGGCCCACGCCGCCGGGGCCGACACGCAGATGGACTCCATCGCCGAGGATGCCTGGGGCGGCGCCCCGCCCGATCCGTCGGTGCGCCGCGCGCTCGCGGGTCTGGGCGTTCCGGCGCTGGTGATCGGTGGTGCTCTTGACGGCGCCACGGGCCTCGAGCCGGTGCACGCTGTCGCCGCCGATCTGCCGTCGGCGCACGCCGAGGTGATCGCCGGTGCCGGCCACTTCCCCTGGATCGACGAGCCAGCGCGGTTCCGGGAACTGGTGGAGACTTTTCTTCGCTGAACATGCAGCAGACGGGCCGGGGAAAGCCGCGGCCGCGGATTTGTGAAGCGAGGAACCGCCATGAGCGCACCTTTCGACATCTCCCGTCGGGCGATGCTCGCCGGCCTGGGCGGAGGCATGCTCGCGGTCAGCGGTTGCGGCTCGGAGGACGCTGCGGCGCCCGAACCGTCCGGTGCCTCGGGAAACGGCGGAACAGCAGACAGCCCTGCGGGCCCGCTGGCTGCCGTGACGGACATCCCGGAAGGCGGCGCGGTCATCGTCGCGTCCGGCGGCCGCTCCGTGGTGCTGGCGCGCAACGCGGCGGACGAGGTCACCGGCTACGACGCCCGCTGCACGCATCAGGGGTGCACCGTGAAGGTGGAGGGCAAGGAGCTCGGCTGCCCCTGCCACGGATCGCGGTTCGACGCCCTGACCGGTGAGGTGCTCCGGGAGCCGGCGAGGCGGCCCCTGGCCAAGGTCGATGTGGCCGTCGAGAACGGTCAGATCCGGCTGGCCTGACAGCTGCTTCTCCGGCCGCTCCGGCGCCCCGGCCCGGGCCGCCGGAGTGCCGGCCGGCGCGTCGGCTATAGTCGTCCCGCGATGACGTCCGTACTCCTGCTTCTTACGCGCCGCGGCGGGGCCTAGCTTTCCAGGCCGGCTTCCTGCCGCGGGTCCGTCGCGCTGGCCGCACGCCGTCTTTCCCCCGCAGGAGCTTCCGCACATGAACGCAAGCACGTCCGCTGCCCGGTCCCCGGCTGACGACAATCGGGTCATCGTCTTCGACACCACGCTGCGCGACGGCGAGCAGTCGCCCGGCATCGCGCTGTCGGTGCGCGAGAAGGTGGAGATCGCCGAGCAACTGGCCCGCCTGGGGGTCGATGTCATCGAGGCCGGTTTCCCGGCGGCCAGCCCCGGAGATTTCGCCGGTGTCCGCGCGATCGCCGAGACCGTTCGCACCACCGGCATCGCCGCCCTGTGCCGCGCCCGCGAGCAGGACATCGAGCGGGCCTGGGAGGCCATCCGCCCGTCCGATCGCCCCCGGCTGCACACCTTCATCAGCACGTCGCCGATTCACCGCGACAAGAAGCTGCGGATGACCAAGGACCAGGTGCTGGCCGGGACTGCCCGGGCGGTGGCTCAGGCCGCGTCGTACACCTCGGACGTCGAGTTCTCGGCCGAGGACGCGACACGCACCGAGCTGGATTTCCTGATCGACGTCTTCACCGCGGCGGTGGAGAACGGCGCCACCACGATCAACATCCCGGACACGGTGGGCTTCGCCATGCCGCAGGAGTTCGTGGAGATCCTGGACGCCGTCCGGGCCCGCGTGCCGAACTCGAGCCACGTGGTGTGGTCGGTGCACTGCCACAACGACCTGGGGCTGGCGACGGCGAACTCGCTGTCGGCGGTGCGCGCCGGTGCCCGCCAGGTCGAGGTGTGCATCAACGGCATCGGTGAGCGGGCGGGCAACACCGCCCTGGAAGAGATCGTCATGGCGCTGCGCACGCACGCGCCGACGCTGGGCCTGCACACCGGGGTCAACACCCGCGAGATCACCCGCACCTCCCGTCTGGTCAGCATGCTGGCCGGCTACCCCGTGCAGCCGAACAAGGCCGTCACCGGCGCCAACGCCTTCAGTCACGAGAGCGGCATCCACCAGCACGGCGTGCTGATGGAGCGGACCACCTACGAGATCATCAATCCGGAGGACATCGGCCTGGCCAGCAACCGGATCGTGCTGGGCAAGCACTCCGGGCGCCATGCATTCGTCGACGCCCTGAACACGCTGGGCTTCACGCTGCCCGCCCCGGCGCTGGACTCCGCGTTCGCGCGGTTCAAGGAGATGGCCGACCGCAAGGTCAACGTCACCGATGCGGAGCTGGTGGCGCTGGCTACCGAGGAGTCGCCGGAGGAGGCCACCGTCGCCGAGGCCTGGGCGTTCGGCTCGCTGCAGGTCAGTGGCGGCACCGGAACGAGCCCGCGGGCCGAGGTCACCCTGCAGCGCGGCGGCGAGACGTTCTCCGCCGAGTCGTCCGGTGACGGCATGATCGACGCTGCCTGCACCGCCGTGGCCAAGGCCGCCGGCGTGGTGGAGGAGGCCACCCTGGTGGCCTTCCAGGTCGCGGCCATCACGCCCGGTACGGATGCGGCCGGCGACGTGAGCGTGACCGTCGACATCCGCGGTCAGCGGGTGAACGCCCGCGGCGTGTCGACGGACGTGGTGGAGGCCAGCGCGCGGGCCTTCCTGCATGCGATCAACAAGGTGATCGGTGGCACCGCCGTCGCTCAGCGCACCGACAAGCCCTGACATCGGTTCCGTCCCCTCCCGAGGAGTTCCCGGTCATGACCAGCACCGCACCTCAGCACCTCCGGCTCGCCGTGATCCCCGGCGACGGCATCGGCCCGGAGGTGACGGCGGAGGCCCTGCGGGTGATCGAGGCGGTGCTCCCGGCCACGGGGACCAAGCTCGAGACCAACTCCTACGACGTCGGCGCCGCGCGGTGGCACCGGACCGGTGAGACCCTGCCGGCCGGTCTGGTGCAGGAGCTGCGCGGCTACGACGCCATCCTGCTCGGCGCGATCGGCGACCCCAGCGTGCCGAGCGGGGTGCTGGAGCGGGGTCTGCTCCTTCAGCTGCGCTTCGAGCTCGATCACCACGTGAACCTGCGTCCGGTGAAGACCTACGAGGGCGTTCCTTCGCCGCTCGCCGGCAACCCGCAGATCGACATGGTCGTGGTGCGGGAGGGCACCGAAGGCCTGTACGCGGGAGCTGGCGGCGCGCTGCGGGTGGGCACGCCGCACGAGGTGGCCACCCAGGAGAGCATCAACACCCGGTACGGAGTCGAGCGCGTGGTGCGGGATGCATTCCGCCGGGCCGCCGCCCGCCCGCGCCGCAAGCTCACGCTGGTGCACAAGACGAACGTGCTGACCCATGCGGCCGGAATGTGGGCCCGCATCGTCGACGAGGTGGCACCGGAGTTCCCTGAGGTCACCGTCGACTACGCCCACGTGGACGCGACGACGATGTTCTTCGTCACCGACCCGGGCCGCTTCGACGTGGTCGTGACAGACAACCTGTTCGGCGACATCATCACCGACCTCGGCGCAGCGGTCACCGGTGGCATCGGGCTGGCCGCCAGCGGCAGCCTGGACATGAGCCGCTCCAACCCGTCGGTCTTCGAGCCCGTCCACGGCTCGGCGCCGGACATCGCCGGCAAGGGCGTGGCCGACCCGACCGCCGCCGTGCTGTCCGCCGCGCTGCTGCTCGACCACGTCGGGCTGCCGGAGGCGGCCCGGCGGGTGGAGCAGGCCGTGGCCGACCGGCTGCGGACGGCGTCCGGGCCGGCGCCGACGAAGACCGTCGGGGACGAGCTGGTAGCGGCCGTAGCGGGCTGATGGCGGGGACTGGAAAGCTTCCAGCCCCGGTACCGCGTCCGCCACGATGTACTGAGCACATTGCAGTACTGAGCACGCAGCAGCCGCCCTGAGCACGTCCGAGCCGCCACGAACCGCGTTCGCCGACCCAGCCGTCGGCCCCGTCCCGCAGGAGTAGCCGTGCCGATCACGCCGACCGAGAAGATCTGGATGAACGGCGAGTTCGTCCCGTGGGATGAGGCACGCATCCACTGGCTGAACCCGACGTTCCACTACGGATGGGGTGTCTTCGAGGGCATCCGGGCGTACCAGACGCCTCGTGGGCCGGCCGTCTTCCGGCTGACCGACCACATCGCACGGCTGTTCCGGTCGGCGAAGGTGTACCTGATGACGCCGGACTTCACCGAGGCCGAGGTGGTCCAGGCGGTGAAGGACACAGTGGCGATCAACAACGTCGAGGCCTGCTACATCCGGCCGCTCATCCACCTCGGCTACGGCGAGATGGGGCTCAACCCGCTGCCCAGCAAAGTGGAGATCGGCATCGCCGTCTGGCCGTGGGGCAGCTACCTCGGCGCCCAGGCGGAGGAGCAGGGCTGCCGAGCGGTGATCAGCAGCTGGAAGCGCAACGACGTGAACACCATTCCGCCGGCCGCCAAGGCCTCCGGTCAGTACCTGAACTCGTCACTCGCCAAGGTGGCCGCGCTGCGTGCCGGCTACGACGAGGCCATCCTCACCAGCCAGAACGGCCACATCGCCGACGGCTCCGGCGAGAACGTCTTCATCGTCAAGGACCGGCGCTTGATCACCCCGCCGCTCACTGACGGCCCGCTCGGTGGCATCACCCGGGCCTCGATCATGCAGATCGCGGCTGACGAGGGCTATGACGTGGTGGAGGAGCACCTGGTCCGAACCGACATGTACCTCGCGGACGAGGCCTTCTTCACCGGTACGGCCGCCGAGGTGGTGCCGATCGTGGAGATCGACGACCGCGCCGTCGGCACGGGCAAGCCGGGCGCCGTCACCCGGCAGCTGATCGAGCGTTTTCACACCAGCACCCGAGGCGAGATCGACCGGTACAAGGACTGGGTCGAGTACGTCCGGGGGGACGCCTGAACCGCGTACTTGCTCAGCCGGAAGGGTGACCTCTCCGGTTAGTCGTGGTCGCTGCGGGCTAAGACTGCATACATTCTGAGCACCACGGCTCTCGCCGGGTGAGGATCTGTGCCGACTGCGTGCGGAGGCCCGTAGCTGATGACGAGCGTGCCGGACGGCTGCCCGCCAGCAGTCGCGACCAGCAGCGTTCGGCTCACGGCTGTGGCCCCGAGCGAGCACGTCGCGTCCGAGCTGCTCCGGCTCCGCGAGCTGATCCGGCGGGTCTACGCCTCCCACGGAGTTCGTGCCACGGCGGACTCGGTCGTCGACATGCTGGTGGGGGAGTACGGCTTCGCCTTCGCCGCTCTCGACCTGGTCCGTCGTGACGGAGATCTGGAGACAGTCGCGACCGGCGGGAACTCGCCCTTCGATGGCGACGTGCTCGGGCGCCGGACGTCGCTGACCTCCTGGACCAAGCTGTTCGAGCACGCCACCCCCGCCGGGCCACTGTTCCTCGTCGACCGCGCCAACGCGCCGCATGCCGCGCTCGTCCCTTTCCCGGCGGAGCCCGCCGAAGCGCCCCTCTGTGCCGGTGGACCCCTCATCGTCGCCCGCCTGCTGACCGCGGGCGGGCACCTGATCGGCGCGGTGACCGTCGATCCCGCAACGCCCGGCGCTCCACCGCAGGAGCGATTGGCCCAGCTCGAGCTGTTCAGTGGGCAGGTCCGCTTCGCCATCGAGCGCAGCAGACTGCGTGACGAGGTGGGTAGCGGCCCGGCCGGCGACGTCACCCTGCTGGCCCGCCGGCTGCGCGCTCTGGTGCGGTCCGCCCCCGTGGCGATCATCGAGCGGGATTTGGAAGGCAGGGTGGCCCTGTGGAACCCGGCCGCGGAGCAGCTGTTCGGCTGGTCGGCCGCCGAGGTGCTCGGCAACAAGATGCCGACGATTCCGGCGGACCTGCTGGACGAGTACCACGCGCGGATGGAGCGGCTGTACGCCGGCCAGCCGGATGAGCGGCACGAGATCCGGCGCATACGCAAGGACGGCACGTCCATCGTGGTGGACATCAGCAGCTCGGCACTGCGCGATCCGTCCGGACAGGTCACCGGCGTGCTGAGCATGATGACCGACATCACTCAGCGGCTGGCGCTGCAGCGCGGGCTGCAGGCCCGTGAGCGTCAGCAGGCCGCCGTCGCGACACTGGGACGCCGGGCACTCGGTGGACTGCCGCTGGACCGCCTGTTCGACGAGGCCTGCGCCGTCGTCGCAGAAACGCTCGATCTGTGCGCGGCCGCGGTACTGCGGCGGCTCTCGGACGGGCGGCTCAGTGTGCTCGCCACCGCCGGCGTGCCGCTGACCCACAGCCGGCGGCGCAGTCCGTCGGTGGAGGCCCTCGACTCCGACGATCCGGTGATCGTGGCTGACCTGGCGCAGTGGTCACCCTCGACGCGGACGCTGGCCGACAAGGGGCTGCGCAGCAGCGCCTCGGTCGTCATCGGCGCCGGCAACCGGCAGTGGGGGGTGCTGGAGGGGTACTCGGCCGAGCCGGGGGGGTTCCCCCCGGACGACGTGCACTTCCTGCAGTCGGTGTCGCACGTGCTCGGCGCCGCGATGGAGCGCTCCCGGATCGAGGGCGAGATCCTCCACCAGGCGCGGCACGACAGCCTGACCGGCTTGCCGAACCGGAGCCTGCTGGCCGACCGGATGACCGTGGCGCTGCAGCTGGCGTCGCGGGCCGGCCGCTCGGCGGCCCTGCTGCTGGTCGACCTGAACGGGTTCAAGGAGGTCAACGACACCCAGGGGCACGCAGCCGGCGACCGGGTCCTGCGCCAGGTCTCCGAGCGGCTCAGCGACCGGATGCGGGCGGTGGACACCGTCGCTCGCCTCGGCGGCGACGAGTTCGCGGTGTCCCTCGGCCAGCTCGCCGACCCGGAGGACGCCGTCTCGGTGGCGAAGACCCTGGTGGAGCTGCTCGCCCGGCCGTTCGACACCGACGGCGGGCCCGTGGCGCTGGGCGGCAGTGTGGGCATCGCGATAGCGCCCCAGCACGGCAACCACGTCGGTGTGCTGCTGCGCCACGCCGACCTGGCGATGTACCGCGCCAAGCGGGAGCACTCCGGGTGGGCGCTATACGACGCGGAGACCGATGAGACCGTGGCTGCGCGGCTTGCCCTAGCCGGCGATCTGCGGCTGGCGGTCGACCGCCACGAGCTGCTGCTCGCCTACCAGCCCGTGGTCGATTCCGAGTCGCACGAGGTCACCCAGGTCGAGGCGCTGGTCCGCTGGCAGCACCCGGTGCGCGGTCTGCTCGGCCCTGCGGAGTTCGTGCCGTTGGCCGAACAGACCGGGCTCATTCACGGCCTGACCGAGTGGGTGCTGGAGCGGGCGGTGCGCCAGGCGGCGGCGTGGAACGACGCCGGCATTCCGCTGACCGTGGCGGTCAATGTGTCCGGCATGTCGCTGAGCTCCCCGCGGATCAGCGAGCAGCTCGATGATCTGCTGCGCATCACCGGCCTTCCGCCGGAGCGACTGACGGTGGAGGTCACCGAGACCGCACTGATTCGCGAGCCGGCCCGCGCCGCCCTGCGCCGCCTGCGCGAGCTCGGCGTGCGAGCGACCGTGGACGACTTCGGCACCGGCTACTCCTCGCTGGGCTACCTCAAGGATCTTCCCGTCGACGGGTTGAAGATCGACCGCAACTTCGTCAGGGGCATGGTGGACGACCATCGCGACGCGGCGATCGTGCGCTCGTTGGTCAACCTGGCCCACGAACTGGGGTTGGCCGTCGTCGCCGAGGGGGTGGAGACCTCGACCTCGGCGCGGCTGCTGCGCACCTTCGGCGCGGAACACCTTCAGGGTTATCTGATCAGCGACGCGCTGCCCGCAGCCGACGTGCCGGCGTGGCTCGAGGCGTGGCGCACCGGCGACTGCTCCTGCTGCGGGGACGAAGAGGACCTCGCCGGCTGAGCAGCCTGCCGCTTGCCGGGGAAGGGCTGGAGCGCCTGACGGGGCAGAATGAGCCGCATGGTCTTCCCCGCGGGCGACGCGTTCCACGTCTACGACACCACCTTGCGCGACGGCGCTCAGCGCGAGGGCATGGCGCTGTCGGTCTCGGACAAGCTGACGATTACCCGTCACCTCGATGAGCTGGGCGTCGGCTTCATCGAGGGCGGCTGGCCGGGCGCCAATCCCAAGGACGCCGAGTTCTTCCGTCGCGCCCGCACCGAGCTGCGCCTGCAGACCGCGACGCTGACCGCGTTCGGTGCCACCCGGCGGCCGGGAGCCGTTGCCGCCGACGACCCGCAGGTGGCTCACCTTCGCGAGTCCGGCGCACCGGTGGTCTGCCTCGTCGCCAAGTCGCACGACCGGCACGTCGCCGACGCCCTGCGCACCACGCTGGACGAGAACCTGGCCATGGTCCGCGACACCGTGGCGCATCTGCGTGCGGAGGGACAGCGGGTCTTCCTCGACGCCGAGCACTTCTTCGACGGCTACCTGGCCAACCCGGCGTACGCCACCGAGGTGCTGCGGGTCGCCGCCGAGGCCGGAGCTGATGTCGCCGTCCTGTGTGACACGAACGGGGGCATGCTGCCCGGCCGGCTGGCCGACATCGTCGCCGACGTCCTGGAGCGGACCTCCGCGCGGCTCGGCATCCACTGCCACAACGACACCGCCTGCGCGGTGGCGAACACCCTGGCGGCCGTTGATGCCGGCGTCACCCACATCCAGGGCACGGCCAACGGATACGGCGAGCGGTGCGGCAACGCCGACCTGTTCTCCGTCATCGCCACGCTGCAGCTCAAGGCCGGTCGTCCGGTGCTTCCCGACGGTCGGCTGGCCGAGTTGTCGCGGGTCAGCCACGCCATCGCCGAGGTGGCGAACATCGCGCCCGACCCGCACGCTCCGTACGTCGGAACCAGCGCCTTCGCGCACAAGGCCGGACTGCATGTCAGCGCGATCAAGGTCGCGCCCGAGCTGTATCAGCACGCGGAGCCGGCCGACGTGGGCAACGACATGCGCCTGCTCGTCAGTGAACTGGCCGGTCGGGCCACCATCGAGCTCAAGGGCCGCGAGCTGGGGCTCGAGCCGGACCGGGCCACCATCGGCCGCGTGATCGAGCGGGTCAAGGATCTGGAGGCGGTGGGGTACACGTTCGAGGCGGCGGACGCCAGCTTCGAGCTGCTGCTGCGCGACGAACTGGCCGGCAGCCGGCTGCGCTACTTCACCCTCGAGTCCTGGCGGGTGATCGTGGAGCGCCGGGCCGACGGGCAGGTGGTGAGCGAGGCCACGGTCAAGCTGCACGCCAAGGACGAGCGCATCGTCGCCACCGGCGAGGGCAACGGCCCGGTCAACGCCCTCGACCGTGCCCTGCGGCAGGCGCTCGAGCAGCTGTACCCGGCGCTGGCCTCGATGGAGCTGGTGGACTACAAGGTCCGCATCCTGGAGGGGCGCGCAGGCACGACGGCGGTCACCCGGGTGCTGGTGGAGACCAGCGACGGCACCAGCGAGTGGGACACGATGGGCGTCCATGAGAACGTCATCGCCGCGTCCTGGCAGGCGCTGGAGGAGGCGTACACGTTCGGGCTGTTGCGGAACGGCCAGGCGCTGCCCGGGTAATCTCGCCTCGATCCCCGCCGTCTACCCCAAGGACGCCCTTCTCGTGCGCATCGCCAGGTTCACCGTCGGTGAGGAAGTCGACTTCGGCGTCGTGGAAGGCGACGAGGTCGCCCCCATCACGGGGCATCCCTTTGCGCCGTTCACCTTCACCGGCTACCGGTATCCGCTTTCGGAGGTGCGCCTGCTGGCGCCGATCATTCCGAGCAAGGTGGTGGCGGTGGGCAAGAACTACGCCGACCACGCCGAGGAGATGGGCGGGGAGATCCCGTTCGAGCCGATCGTGTTCCTCAAGCCGTCCACAGCAATCATCGGCACGGGCGACGCGATCGTCTGCCCGCCCTCGTCGCACCGGGTGGACTTCGAGGGCGAGCTCGGCGTCGTCATCGGGCGGATCAGCAAGGACGTTCGCGTCGCGAATGCGCTGGAGCACGTGCTGGGCTACACCTGCGCCAACGACGTGACGGCCCGTGACCAGCAGGCGCAGGACGGCCAATGGTCCCGGGCGAAGGGCTACGACACGTTCTGCCCGCTCGGCCCGTGGATAGAGACCCAACTGGACCCGTCCGATCTCGGGCTCACCACGACGGTGAACGGCGAGGTCAAGCAGCAGGCCCGGACCTCCGCGCTGCTGCAGAGCGTTCCGGCGATGATCGCGTACATCACCAGCGTGATGACCCTGCTGCCGGGAGACGTGGTGCTCACAGGCACCCCCGCCGGCGTCGGGCCGCTGCACCCCGGCGACGAGGTGGCGGTGTCGGTCGAGGGGCTCGGCACGCTGACGAACCGGGTCGTTGCACGTGACTGAGGCCGGCCCCGATCGAGGCTGCGGCGATCGTCCCGTCCGCGTGCGCTTCGCCCCGTCGCCGACGGGTGACATGCACGTCGGGGTCATTCGCACCGCACTGTTCAACTGGGCGTACGCCCGCCACTGTGGCGGCACCTTCGTTTTTCGCATCGAGGACACCGACCGCACGCGCGACTCGGAAGAGTCCTACGCCGGCGCGCTGGAGACTCTGCGCTGGCTGGGGCTGCACTGGGACGAGGGCCCGGAGGCCGGTGGCCCGCACGCTCCCTACCGGCAGAGCGAGCGGCTGGACATCTACGCCGAGACCGCGGCGCAGCTGCGGGAAGCCGGCTCGGCCTACCCCTGCTACTGCACGCCGGAGGAGGTCGAGCACCGGAACAAGACCGCCGGCCGGTCACCGGGCTACGACAACTTCTGCCGGCAGCTGACGGCCGGGCAGATCGCGCAGTTCGAGAGCCAGGGCCGGCGCCCGGTGCTGCGGTTCCGGATGCCGGACGGCGCCACGGCATTCGACGACCTCATCCGGGGCGAGGTGAGCTTCGACTCGGCCAACGTGCCGGACTACGTGCTGCTTCGCGCGGACGGGCACCCGCTCTACACGCTCACCAACCCCACCGACGACATGCGCATGGGCATCACCCACGTGCTGCGCGGCGAAGACCTGCTCTCCTCGACGCCGCGTCAGCTAGCCCTGTACGCCGCGCTGGGGGTCCCGGAGGGGGAGGTACCGCAGTTCGGGCACCTGCCGTTCGTGCTCGGCGAGGGCAACACGAAGCTGTCCAAGCGCAAGCGGGAGGCGTCGGTCTCGTTCTACCGCCAGGAGGGCTACCTGCCGGAGGCGATCCTGAACTACCTGGCGCTGGTGGGCTGGTCGATCGGCGGGGACCGCGAGGACTTTTCACTGGACGAGATGGTGGAGGCGTTCACGCTCGACCGGATCAACCGCAGCTCGGGTCGATTCGATCTGGCCAAGCTCACCGACCTCAACGGGCGCAAGATCCGGGCACTGCCGGCCGAGGACTTCGCCGGCCGGCTCACCGAGTTCCTGCAACGGGACGGCCTGGTGTCCGCCGTCCCGTCCGACGCCGAGACCGCCACGGTGGCCGCCGCCGCCCCGCTCGTCCAGGAGCGCGTCGCGACGTTGGCCGAGGCGAGTGCCATGCTGCGCTTCCTGCTGGTCGACGAGGACAGCTTCGTGCTGGACCCCTCCTCGGCCGCGAAGACCGTCAACGCCACGACGGCGCCGGTGCTGATCTCGGCGTCCGCGGCGATGGGCTCGCTGTCGAAATGGACGGCGGACAAGATCGAGGCCGCACTGCGCGCTGCCCTGGTGGACGGGCTCGGCCTCAAGCCACGTCACGCTTTCGGGCCGGTGCGGGTGGCGGTCACCGGCAGCACCATCTCGCCGCCGCTGTTCGAGTCGCTGGAGCTGCTGGGGCGGGAGCGGACGCTGCGCCGCCTGGCAGCAGCGGCCCAGGTCGCTCAACGGGAGTCGCCGGAAGACTGAGCTGAACCGACTCCCGTGGTTGGGGCTCAGGAGGGGGTCCGCTAGAGTTGTTGCTCGC
Source organism: Actinomycetota bacterium (assembly GCA_030773415.1). Taxonomy (GTDB): domain Bacteria; phylum Actinomycetota; class Actinomycetes; order JALYNC01; family JALYNC01; genus JALYNC01. The sequence continues at coordinate 3,946 of JALYNC010000166.1, read as the reverse complement.
GGCGCTTCACGGGTCCACCTCAGGTGGTTCCAGCGGGTGCCGGGTTCGTTGGGGTATGGGGTAATTGGCAGCCCGGCTGATTCTGGTTCAGCTAGTCTAGGTTCGAGTCCTGGTACCCCAGCCAGTGGTTCTCTGCCACGCTGTTCGACCGCTTCACCGCTTCGCCATGCGCGTTCGTGCCGAACTTTGTGGCACGCGCGTTTTCACCGCTTGGCCCCGTCGTCTAGTGGCCTAGGACGCCGCCCTCTCAAGGCGGTAGCGCCGGTTCGAATCCGGTCGGGGCTACCCAGGTCAGCACCGCAGCAGCCGCTCCCGATGGAGCGGCTGTCGCTTTTTGCGGAAGTCTCGCGCCGCGCGCTGTCCGGGCACACGGCGTCGACATCAGCCGGCGGGGAGAGCGCCGCCGATCGCCGCGGTGAGCGCGGAAGCAGCCGCCAGAACCGCCGGGGCGTGCCGCCTTCCGGGAGCGCGGGTGAGGCGGTCCAGCGGGCCGGAGACCGACACCGCGGCGACAACCGCTCCATCGGCCCCGCGGACGGGCGCCGAGACCGAGCCGACGCCGGCCTCCCGTTCACTCACGCTCGCCGCCCACCCCCGGCGCCGGACCGTGCTCAGCACCGCCGACGAGAACCGGGCGGCCGAGGTGATCGCGACCACCGCGCCGGGGGGCTCCCAGGCCAGCAGCACCTGCGCCGCCGATCCGGCGGTCAACGGCAGCAGCGTGCCCACGGGCACCGTGTCTCGCAGGCCGGTGGAACGTTCGGCCGCGGCGACGCACCGGCGCGCCGGGCCCTCACGCCGGTACAGCTGCGCGCTCTCGCCGCTGGCGTCCCGCAGCTCGCGCAGTACCGGACCGGCCGCGGTCAGCAGCAGGTCATCCCCGATGGCCGAGGCCAGCTCCAGGATGCGTCCCCCGAGCACGAACCGGCCGCGCACGTCGCGGCCAACCATGCCGTGCACCTCAAGGGCGGCGGCCAGCCGGTGCGCCGTCGGCCGGGGCAGCCCGGTGCGCTCGACCAGGGTCGCGAGCGTGGCGGGACCGCCCTGCAACGCCTCGAGAACGGAAACCGCCTTGTCGAGGACGCCGACTCCGCTAGACTTGTCCACGTACTGATACTGCCGTCTCAGATGGTGAGACGCAAGCTCGGGGCCCGGCGCTCTGAGACGCAGGCACCGCAACGCGACTGGCATCTCCGGGAGGCACCGTGGCACGCACACTGGCCGAGAAGGTCTGGGACGACCATGTCGTCCGTCGGGTCGATGGGGAGCCGGACCTGCTCTACATCGACCTGCACCTCGTCCATGAGGTGACCAGCCCGCAGGCGTTCGACGGCCTTCGAATGAGCGGCCGGCCCGTCCGCCGCCCCGATCTGACGATCGCCACGGAGGACCACAACGTTCCGACCACGGATCTGCTGCGCCCGATCGCCGATCCGGTGAGCCGCACGCAAGTCGAGACGCTGCGGCGCAACTGCGCGGAGTTCGGCGTCCGGCTGCACCCCATGGGTGACGCGGGGCAGGGCATCGTGCACGTGATCGGGCCGCAGCTCGGACTGACCCAACCGGGGATGACGGTCGTCTGTGGGGACAGCCACACCTCCACCCACGGCGCTTTCGGAGCACTGGCGTTCGGTATCGGCACCAGCGAGGTGGAGCACGTCCTGGCCACGCAGACCCTGCCGCTGGCCCGGCCGCGCACCATGGCGGTCAACGTCGACGGCGAGTTGCCGCCGGGCGTCACCGCCAAGGACCTCATCCTCGCCGTCATCGCGCAGATCGGGACCGGCGGCGGGCAGGGCCACGTCCTCGAGTACCGCGGCAGCGCGATCCGTTCCCTGTCCATGGAAGGGCGGATGACGGTCTGCAACATGTCTATCGAGGCCGGAGCGCGGGCGGGCATGATCGCCCCGGACGATGTGACGTTCGAGTACCTGCGCGGCCGGGCTCACGCGCCGACCGGTCAGGACTGGGAGGACGCCGTCGCCTACTGGCGCACCCTGCACACCGACGAGGGTGCCACGTTCGACCGTGAAGTGACGATCGACGCGTCAACCCTCGCGCCCTTCGTTACGTGGGGCACCAATCCCGGGCAGGGCGTTCCGCTGTCGGCCGCCGTGCCGGATCCGGCCGGTTTCGCCGACCCGGACGCGCGAATCGCCGCCGAGCGGGCCCTGGAGTACATGGGCATCGCAGCTGGAACGCCGATGAACGACATCGAGGTCGACACCGTCTTCGTCGGCTCCTGCACCAACGGGCGCATCGAGGATCTGCGTGCGGCCGCGGGCATTCTGCAGGGCAGGAAGGTGAACGAGCGGCTACGCGTGCTGGTCGTCCCTGGCTCTGTCGCGGTCAAGCAGCAGGCGGAGGGCGAGGGGCTGGACCGGGTGTTCCTCGACGCAGGCGCGGAATGGCGCGGCGCCGGGTGCTCGATGTGCCTCGGCATGAACCCCGACACGCTGTCGGTGGGGGAGCGCAGCGCGTCCACCTCGAACCGGAACTTCGAGGGTCGTCAGGGCAAGGGCGGTCGCACGCACCTCGTTTCTCCCGCGGTGGCAGCGGCAACCGCGCTCACCGGCCGGCTCACCGCCCCCGCAGATCTGGAGGTCTGACCATGGATCCGTTCACCAGTCACACCGGTACGGCGGTTGCACTGCGCCGCAGCAATGTCGACACCGACCAGATCATTCCTAGCGATTGGCTCAAGCGCGTCTCCCGAACGGGCTTCGGTGAGGGGCTGTTCAGCGCGTGGCGCAACGACCCGGGTTTTCCCCTGACCGCCCCGCAGCATGCCGGGGCGACGATTCTGCTGGCAGGGCCGGACTTCGGCACGGGGTCGTCGCGGGAGCACGCGGTGTGGGCCCTGACCGACTGGGGTTTCCGGGTGGTGATCTGCTCCCGGTTCGCTGACATCTTCAGGGGAAACTCCCTCAAGGGCGGGCTGCTTCCCGTGCAGCTGCCGCAGGAGACGGTCGAGGCGCTCATGGCGGCCGTGAAGAGCAATCCCGCGTTGCCGGTCACCGTCGACCTGGAGCACCGCACGGTCGTCGCCGGAGACGTCACCAGCCCGTTCGAGCTGGACGACTACACCCGCTGGCGCCTGATGGAGGGGCTCGACGACATCGGCCTGACGTTGCGGCACGCTGATGACATCACGGCGTTCGAGCAGCGCCGGCCGGGCCGAATGCCCACCACCACACCGGTTTAGCGCGTTCCGAGGAGGGGCTCGCCCGGCGGGGTGATCCGCCGGGCGGGGATTTCAGCGCGTGCGGCGAAAAACCCGCCGCCACGCGGGTTTTTCCGGTGCGGAACGTTGTCTCAGCGCCTGCGGCGACTTACCGTCAGTGATCGGTCGGTGCATGCTGCTCGATGGCGTCCGGAGGAACTTCGTGAACAAGGCCGAACTGATCGAGACGGTGTCACTGCGTCTTGGTGGTGACAAGCGTCAGACGGCCAGCACCGTCGATGCGGTCCTGGAGACCATCACCCGCTCTGTGGTGAAGGGAGAGAAGGTGGTGTTGACCGGCTTCGGCGTCTTCGAGAAGCGCGAGCGAGCGGCGCGGACCGCGCGCAATCCGGCCACCGGCGAGTCCGTCAAGGTGAAGAAGACGTCCGTGCCACGGTTCCGCGCCGGAACGAATTTCAAGGAGTACGTCAGCGGAACCCGCAGGCTGGCGAAGCAGGCCACTCCCGCGAAGACGACGTCCGCCGCGCCGGGTCGTGCCGGTGCCGCGGAGAGAGCCGAATCCGCCGGCGTCAGCGGGGCTTCTGCCACTGCCACAGCGGGCCGCACGACGGCGGGCCGCGCCACAGCGGGCCGGGCCACAGCGGCCCGGAAGCCAACGGGCGCCTCAGCGGCTGTGTCCTCAGCGGCTGGGACATCGGCGACTCGCACATCGGCCCGGGCGGCGGCGGGCAAGGCAGCCGCGGCACCCAGACCGGCCGGGCG
>JALYNC010000165.1 GCA_030773415.1 Actinomycetota bacterium | reverse complement strand
GTTGGTGACCCGCATCCCGACTGCGCCCAGCCCGCACTGGATCGCCATGAACGGGGACAGCGGCTTCGGCTACGTCACCAACCACTTCTCCGATGTGATCACGGTGTTGAATCTCCGGACCAATTCGCTGACGACGACGATTCCGGTGGGCCAGGGTCCGCATAGCCTCGAGATGTCTCCCGATGGGACCCGTGTCGCGGTGGTGAACTACGTCAGCGACAGCGTCTCGATCATCGACACGGCGACCAACGAGGTCATCAGGAGCGTGCCGAGAGTAGGGGCCGGACCGCAGGACATCACCTACGCCCCCGACGGCCGGCACTTCTACACGGCCAATGTGGATGACGGAACCGTATCCGTGGTCGATGTCGCCACCGGTACGGTGACCGCGCGAATTGCCACCGGTGAAAGCCCGACCAGCGTCGCGGTGCTGCCGGATGGACGACGGGCGCTCGTCACGAACTTCGGTGACGGCACCGTGAGCCTGGTGGACACAGCCGCCGCTGGCTAGTGGATCGGAGGCTGGCGACGACACCGGCTGCCACATCGTTGCCGCTCGCGTGGGGACGGCGAGGACTCAGGCGCTCCATCAGCGGAGGCGTCGTCCTGGAGAGTGAGGATGACGGGAGCCGGGATGCCGTTCCCCGTCACGGTGCACGCTCGTCCCTTCCGGCGACCGCATCGATGACCGAACTGGAGCGAGCCTCGACCGCGGCGACGAGGCGAGGTCGTCATGACCATCGTCGCGGTCACTTCACCAGCTCACGGCTGAACCGTGGGCATCGCCCGGAGGTCCACCGCGCCGCGACCTGATCCCGCCCGACGAGGGGGCTCCCTACGCCCCCGGCATCGGCGTTTCCGCCGGGGACGCGCGCAGGCTGCCGGTGCTAGACGCGCCCGCCGGGCCGCAGCCAGGTGTTCCACCCCGCGAGTGGTGACTCATCTCGGCATCGCGGAGGACCCACACGCGGCCGGGCGGAATCTCCACCGTTCGCCGCAGGCGCCGCAGGTCGCCTTACCAGCCCGTCAGTACTCGGAGTCCCGTTTGATCCCGCCGGGCTGCAGGAGCCAGCACTTTATTCCAGTGGGCACTCCCGAACCGTGAGGCCTGATGCCCTGATTCACGGGGGAGAACACGTCTCGCCGGCGTGGGCGGCCATGGACACCCTGGAGAACGGCCGACGACAGTCGCGGACCGGAGCTCAACCACCCACGACGGACAACTCCTCGGCGCCGCGGAGGCCGGCCAGGGCGTCCTCGACGGCCAGCGGCGACCACGGCAGCCCGCCGTCGGGCAGCGACCGCAGTGCGGAGGTGTAGCGCGCGAACACGGCGAAGTCGGCAGGGAACGCCCGCGGGTCGACACCGAGCAGCCGGCCTCGGCGGCGGGCCCGCTCGGTGATGCGCTGCCAGGTCCGCGCGTCGGCGAGACCCCGCGACTCGACCCCGTGGCTGAACAGCAGGACGTCGACGTCGTCGTACGACCTCGACGCCAGGTAGTCGGACAGGTCGCGAGCGGCCGACTGGACCGGGAAGAAGGTCCAGAACGGTACGGATCCCGTCGAGATCGTCCGCCAGGGGTCGTGCACCACGAACGAGCTCACCAGCAGCCGCTGCGCCGCGCCACCGCGGCGTCGCGTCCAGGACCGGAGCACGTCGGCGACGGCGGCGGCGGGATCCTGCGGATGGCCGTACCGCAGCTCGACGACCGCATGGCCGGTGCGGCGCGCCACCTCCCGCAGCCCGTCCAGCAGTGGCTCGGCGAACCCCCACTCGGCCTCGGCGGCGGTCCCGTCGGGTGCCGGGACGCCGGGTGCGTCCAGGTACTCCTCGGGGGCCATCCCGCCTTGCGCGCCGACCTGGAAGACGTGCCGGTCGCCCACGCGGGTGACCGGCCAGGTCGACGTGTCCCGGACGACCACGACCGGCGCCCCCGGCTCGAGCCGCTCGTCGAGGAAACGTTGGTACGCCGGCGGCAGGCCGGTCCACTTCACCCGGAAGTACGCCATCTGCGAGCCGCTGAGCGCGTCCTGGTTGGCGTCCTGCATCTGGTGCAGCTCGATCCGTGGGTTGTGCGCCAGCAGGGCGGGGCCGTGGCGCGTGCCGAACTCCAGCGCCGCCGGCATGTCCGCGGGGTCGGCCCTGCGGCGGCGCACCGGCACGAGCAGCGTCTGCGGCAGCCACGGGACGCCGCAGGCGGCCGCCAGGTGCGTCAGTGCGCCGTTCGACGAGCCGACCAGCACTGCCGGGTAGCGCCGGTCCGGATAGGTCCGCGCCACCCAGCCGGCGACTTCGTCCATGTCGATGTCGCCGAGCCGGTCGACCGCGACCCCCTCCCTCCCGCTCGCGATCGCGTACGCCCGGCAGCGCAGCGGCCGCGGCAGCAGCACGCTGGCCCGCACCGGCAGGGCCTGCCACCGCGGCTGGCCCAGGTAGGGGAAGTCCCGGCCGTCAAGCGAACGGGCCAGCGAGAGGAGGAAGGCGCTTGCCGAGTCGAAGGAAGCGACTGCCTGCTCGGGCGGCACGTGGTCGCTCCGGCGGGGCATCTCAGCGCGCCTTGGTCGACAGCTCGCGCAACGGCGCCGACCAGGCCCCTGGATCAAGCCACAGGAACGCGTGCGCACCGGGGACCGTCACGAGGTCACCGCCGGCAGAGGCGGCGAGCTCGCGCACCCATCGCTCAGTTGTCAGCCGGTCTTCCTCGGCGCGGATGACCAGCACGGGCATCCGGAGGCGGTCGACCTGCTCCTCGATCCGGTCAGCGAGATGGACCCTGACTAGATGGGCTGCCCCGGCGATGCCGGCCCGCTTCCACTCCGGCACGTGGTTCTCCTCGAGGCCGGGGGAAGGCGAGCGCGCATCCAGGCGCCAGCGGTAGAGCAGCTTCGGCAGCGGTCGGGCGATCGGGTCGATCGTCGGGCTGGCCAGGCCTACCGCCGCGACGCGGTCAGGCGCCAGCACCCCGGCCCACGCGGCCACCTGCGTGCCGCTGGAGTGGCCGACCACCACGGCCCGGTCCAGGCCGGCCGCCTCAAGCCAGTGCACCACCGCCTCCCCGTAGCCCCGGACGTCGAGCCGCCGCGTCGGCCGGCCGCTGCCGCCGAAGCCGGGAACATCGAACAGGTGCACCTCGGTCCACGGGCCGAGCGCTGCGCACGCGGGCAGCAGGTAGTCGGAGACGGCCATCCCCTGGACCACGACGACCGGAAGAGCATCCGGCTGCCGCCGGCCGAGCACGCGGGTGCGGATGCGTCCCTCCGGCACATCCGTGTAGCGGAGGATCATCTCGTCGGGCAGGCGCGGTGGCTCCGGCATGAGCCAGCCCTACCCGGCGGCGGCGGCGCTATCCGGTCCGGCCGCCAGACCACCCGAGGAGGCGAGGGTCGGGTTTCGAGTGTGCCGCTGGTCGCAGCCGGCCCCAGGGCGGTAGCTCCGTGCCTAGGCGTGGTCGGCGACCCCGGCCACACCCTCCTCCTTGGCGCAGTGGGCGGAGCAGAAGAACCGGCCATCGCCCTGCACCCCGTGCCCGATCACCGTGCAACCACAGTGCTCACAGCGCGGCGCCATCCGATGGATCGCGCACTCGAAGCTGTCGAACACGTGCACCGCGCCGGACGCGTGCACCTCGAAGCTCATCTCGTAGTCGTTGCCGCAGACCTCGCACTGAGCCATGACACAGATCCTTCCGCTCCAACTGCTGGGTCTGCCCACGGTGATCCGGAGGGTGGCGCCTCGCAAGGCGGAACCCCTCGGGGAGTTCGGCGTGCCACAGATGCTGCCCAATCGCCGCCCACACACCCGACCTGCATGATGTCCTCGCCCGAGCGCACGACGCCGGGGCGGTCTTCCTCTGCCTGGAGGGCACCTTGGTCCCCACCGACCGGGTCGCCGCCCGCGCCAAGGCCGGGCACAACCTGTGGTACTCCGGCAAACACCACGCTTTCGGCGGCAACGTGCATATCCTCTGCCATCCCACCAGCTTCCCGCTGTGGGTCTCCGACGTCCGTCCCGGCAGCAGCCATGACCTGTCCGCCGCTCGGGAGATGGGCCTGCCCGCGTTCTATCCGCACGCCGCCGGTGCTGGCCGACAAGGGCTACATCGGCGCCGGCGTCGGCGTCCTCACGCCGGTCGAGCGGCATCCCGGCGGGCCGCCTGCACACCGATAACCGCTGTCACAACCAGCTGATCATGGCGCTGCGCGCACCGGCCGAACGCGGCAACGCACTGCTCGGCCGCTGGCGCACCCTCGACCGGATCACCGTCTGCCCACAACGCATCGGCACAATTGCCGCCGCCGCTCTCGTTCTGACCTCACTCGACCGCGGAACAAGGTGAGAAAACCTCAGTGTCTTATCTGCCGAGCACCACGGCCAGGACGAGCAGAGCCATCCCCAACGCGGCGAGGACAATCGCGAGTCGTCGAGTCATCCCACTGGCAGCGCCCGTAGACGCATCCGTTGACGGCAGTGTCAGAAACAGCACCATCAACGCCAAGATCGTATTTGGCTCATAGCACTGCGTGCTGGCACGCCGATCGTTTCGACCTGGATAATAATACTTTGAGTAGGTCCGTCGCGGCACTCCGCCACCGGTGCTCTCCTCACGGCGGCTCACGCTGGGGTTACGTCGCGCCGCTCCTCGCTGGACGCAGTCATCGACCATCGGGCCCCAGCCTGTCCCGACCGCGCGACTGACCTAGCGTCGTCGCGGTCCGCACGGGGTTT
>JALYNC010000164.1 GCA_030773415.1 Actinomycetota bacterium | reverse complement strand
GCCGGGTGCCGCGGTGACCCACCAGCGTGTCCAGGCCGTCCGGCATCACAGCGACCATCCGGTCGAGCCGGGCCGTGGTCAGCACCGCCCGCAGCTCGTCCTCCGTCGCGTCCGGCGCGGCGAACAGCAGGTTCTCCCGCAGGGAGCCGGACAGCACCGACGCGTCCTGCTCGACGTAACCGATCGCGGCCCGCAGGTCCCGCAGCGGCCATTCCCGCACGTCGACGCCGTCCACCAGCACCCGGCCCTCGGACGGCTCGTAGAACCGCTCCAGCAGGCTGAACACCGTGGTCTTGCCCGCCCCGGACGGCCCGACGAATGCCGTCATGCCACCGGCCGGAATGTCGAAGCTCACGTCGGAGTGCACATCGGGCAACTCGGGGCGGTAGCGGAACCGGACGTGCTCAAACCGGACGCTCGCCGGTTCCGCCGGCGAGCGATCCGCCGGCTGGGCGGGGACCGCCACCGCGGTCGGGTCCGGGACCCGCGGCTCCTCCTCGACCGGAAGCTCGATCGCCTCCTGGATCCGTCCGAGGGCCGCGGCGGCCACCTGGTACTGGGTGAGCGCGCCGACCACCTGGGTGATCGACGGCATCAGGTAGAACACGTACAGCAGGAAGGCGACCAGCGTGCCTACCTCGATGGCGCCGGACGCGGTCCGTGCCCCGCCGATGCTGAGCACCGCCAGAAACGAGATCTGCACCGACAGGCCCGCCATGTTGCCGGACAGCGCGCTCCACTTCGCGGCGCGCACCCCCGCCCGCCAGGCGGCGTCGGCGGCCTCCTCGACCCGCTGCTTCTCACGCTGCTCGGCGCCGGATGCCTTCACCATTCGGAACGCGCCGAACGTGCGCTCGAGGGAGGCGCCCATCTCCCCGACGGCCTCCTGCGCACCGCGGGACGCCTTGTTGATGCGGGGGATGACCACGCCGATCACCAGGCCGGCGACGACCAGCACCGCAGCGGTCACCAGCAGCAGCACCGGGTCGACCAGGCCCATCAGCACGACGGTGGCGATGAGGGTCAGCACGCCGGTGACCCCCGAGACCAGCGACTGGGTGACCACCGATCGCAGCAGCGTGGTGTCCGAGGTAACCCGCGACATCAGGTCACCCGGTTCGGCACCTTCGACGGCGGACAGCCGCAGGCGCAGCAGCCGGTCGAGCAGCTGACGGCGGGCGGCGAGCACCACCGACTCGCCGGTGCGCTCCAGGACGTAACCGCCGAACGCGCCGATCAGGGCGTTCGCGAGCACCAGCGCGGTCATCAGCGCGAGCGCGCCCGCCACTGACCGCCCGGCGCTGAGCTCGTCGATCAGGGACCGGACCACCAGGGGCAGGGCCAGGCCGGTTGCGGCCGTCGCGAGACTCAGCAGGCCGCCGGCGAGCAGCGTCCACCGGTGCGGTCGGACGTAACCGCGCAGCACCGACCACGGCGAAGGGGTGGACGGGACGACAGTCCTCGCCGCCTGGTCAGGCCCGGAAAGCGGGGAGAGCGCCACGACAGCACCTCACCACGGCGCACCGGCAGCCGCCAGCACGCAGCGCCAGCGACGCGCTGCAGGCGCTCAGTCGAGGCGCTGCACGTCGCTGGCCTGCGACCCGCGGGCGCCGTCCACCACGTCGAAGGCCACTCGCTCGCCCGCGACGAGGATGCGAGGCTCGGCGTCGTCGACGATGGCCGAGAAGTGCACGAACACGTCGTCACTGCCGTCATCGGGGGAGATGAAGCCGAAGCCCTTTTCGGCGTGAAACATGCTCACGGTGCCAGACAGCTGATCGCCCGTCGTCGCCGCGCTGCGCCGGGCGGCCCGGGGGCCGGCGTCCCGCTCACGACCGGCAGAGGTGCGGCCGGCGTCCAGCACCCGCACGTCAGCGGCGAGCAGGCCCCGGTCACCTTGACGGAGCTCGAACTCGACGCGCATCCCCTCCTCCGGAACGCCGGAGGAGCCATCGCCGCTCAGCGCGGAGACGTGCAGGAACACGTCGTCCGGGGTGACGAAGCCGAAACCGCGGTCGCCGTCGTACCGGGACAAGGTGCCTTGCACACGCATGCCGCCGGCGCGGCCCCGCGACGCGGGTGCCGACCGCTCGCGAGCCGCCGGAGCCCGCGAGTTGTCGTCGCGGCGGGGCGCGGACCGGGCTGGCCGATCGTTCTCGACGACGCGCACGTTGAGCGCCTTCGCCCCCCGGTCGCCCTGGTCGATCTCGAACTCCACCCGCTGGCCCTCGTCCAGCGCGTCGGCGTTCTGCAGGGTCGACGCGTGCACGAAGACGTCGGGCTCACCGGAGTCTGGCGCGAGAAAGCCGAACCCCTTCTCGGCGTTGAACCACGACACCGACCCGCCCACCGGGCGCGAACCCCGCCCGCCCGAACCCGTCGAGCGCTGCCCGGCCGGTCCGGCGTCCGTCCGCCGATCGGGTCGTCGGTGCTGACCCTGCCCGCGGGGCGCCTCAGCGGCCCGGCCGGCGCTGGATCCAGTCGGCCGGACGTTCTGCGCCTGCAGGCCGCGATCGCCGCGCACCACGTCGAACTGCACCTGCTGCCCCTCCGCCAGGGCCCGAAGGCCAGGCGCGAGGGCGGACGAATGCACGAACACGTCACCGGTGCCCGGTGACCCGATGAACCCGAACCCCTTGTCGGTGTCGAACCACGACACCGTTCCCTGCGGCATGCCTTCACGCTCCCAGCGGCTGTTGTGCCGAAGCTACGCCATGGTGTCGGGCGTTTCGCGCCGGACGGCCCCGGCGGTGTTCGAGCACAGGAAGAGAATTAGGTGACTGCCCCCGGCGCAGGCGGGGAAGCACCGTGGACATGACTGCATCCGACAGCTCGGGCGCACCGAGCCATGACGCGCTGCCCCTGCCCGACTACGACCACCTTCCCCAGGGCGCCTTGGAGCACCGGATCCGGACGCTCGACGCCGACGGGCTGCAGCAGGTGATCGCCTACGAGGAGTCGCACGCCCACCGTCCGGCCGTCCTGCTGGCCATGCGCCACCGGCTGGACCAGCTGAACTCCGGCGCGGAGCCGTCAGGTGGCGATCCCACAGCCCCGGCCGCCGAGGCTCCCGCCCCGGCCTCCACCGGCTCTGCCGTGTCGGGCGCCACCACCGGCCCGGTCGTGAACCCGCCGTCCCAGGGCGACCCCACCAACCCGGCGCAGCCGCGCGGCTCCGGCTCGGGCTCCACGTCCAGCCCGGTGTACGGCAGCTAGGTCCCGGACCACACCGGCCTCCCGCCCGCCGCCCATCCCGGGCGCGAACCGCAACGTCCTGCTGGCGCAAGGGGAGCGGAATGTACGCACAGGTGTTGCAGGGGAACGCCAGGGATCCGGGCGCCGTCCGGGCAGCGCTCGACCGCTGGGTCCAGGATCTCGGTCCCGGGGCGATCGGCTGGCTCGGCACGACCGCCGGGGTGACCGACGACGGGCAGCTGGTCGCGCTCATCCGCTTCGACTCGGCCACCTCGGCACGCCACAACGGCGAGCGGGCGGAGCAGGCCGCGTGGATGTCCGAGCTGCGCGACTTCTGCGACGGCGAGCTGGTCGTGGCCGACAGCTCCCGGGTGCTCGTCGACGTCGTCGCAGACCCGGATGCGGCGTCGTTCGTCCAGGTCATCCAGGGACGCAGCAAGGACGTGCACCGCGAGTTCGATCTGCTGGAACAGAACTCGGGCGCCTGGACGTCCTTCCGCCCGGACATCGTTGCGAGCCTGGCGATGCTGCACGAAGACCACACCTGGACCATGGCGCTGTACTTCACCTCCGAGGCGGCTGCCCGAGAGGGTGAGGCGAAGGAGCCGCCCGCCGAGGTGGCCGAGCAGATGGCGGCGATGGATCAGCTCAGCGACGGGGAGCCGGAGTTCTTCGACCTCCGTCAGCCCTGGCTCTACCGGACGCCGGCCGTGCCGGGCGTCTGAACCGCGCTCACGCGGGCACATTCGCGGCGAGGGCGCGACCGGCGCGCCACCGACCGAAGTGGGTTCTCATGCCTCTAAGCAGCGCCTCGCGCCCGGACCGCAGCGGCGCCATGTTCCTGTCGGCGGCCATTCGTGGCGTCGCGGCAGGTGTCGCCGGCGTCGCCGCCATGACGGCGGCGGAAAAGGTCGAACAGGCCATGACCGGACGGCCGAACTCCTACGTCCCGGCACGCGCGCTGTTGACGCTCACCGGGCGCCGTCCGGCCGAGACCGAGAAGCCGCTGGTCGCCAACCACGCGATGCACTGGACGACGGGGGCCGTGCTGGGAGCCCTGCGCGGCGTGTGGTCCGCGATCGGTCTGCGCGGACCGCGCGCCTCGCTGGCGCACACCGTCGTGCGCCTGTCGACAGACCAGACGATCGAGAACGCCACCGGTGCGGGCGCCCCGCCGCGCACCTGGCCGCCAAGGGATCAGGCGGTGGACACGCTGCACAAGGCGGTCTACTCGTTCGTCACCGGAGCCGTCAGCGACCGGCTGATCCGGCCGTCGGAGTCCCGCGCCGGCACCCGCAGTCACTGATCAAGACGACGCCCCAGAACGGTGACGTCCTGGGGCTCGTAGCCCAGGGAGCGGTAGAAGCCGGCGGCGCAGGCGTTGTCGGTGCGCACCATGAGCTGCACCTTCGCTGGGCCAACGCGTTCCAGCCAGCTCTCGGCCTCCAGCACCAGCGCCCGGCCGAAGCCCTGGCCCCGGCAGGACCGCGCGACCGCCAGGTAGTACAGCCAGCCGCGGTGGCCGTCGAAGCCGACCATCACCGAGCCGACGATGCTGTTCGGGCGGCTGTTCGGGCCTGCTGGTGCGTGTCCCGAAAGCCGTCCGACGAGCACCTCGGAGCTGCCCGAGCGACGGGCAGTCGCGATGTCCGCGCGCGGGTCGTTCCACGGGCGAAGCAGTCCGCCCTCATCCCACAGCCGAACGACCGCTTCTACGTCGGCGTCCGTCATGGCGGTGATCTGCATGGCCGTACCGCTCATGCGGTTGCTCCTCGATGTCCGGTCCGTCGGCAGGCGTTCGACAGCAAGCGTCCGGCAGACTGCCGCCATGACCATGCGCGCCGAGCAGGACCGCAACGTACTGGGCGACCCGCTGGAGCCGTGCGGCACCGACCCGGTTACCGGCTACTACCGGAACGGCTGCTGCAGCACCGGCCCCGACGATCTGGGCAGCCATACGGTCTGCGCCGTCGTCACCGAGGAGTTCCTCGCCCATCAGCGGGCCGTCGGCAACGACCTCAGCACGCCTATTCCGCAGTACGGCTTCCCCGGCCTGCAGCCGGGGGACCGGTGGTGCGTGGTGGCGGTGCGCTGGCTGCAGGCGTACCGGGACGGCGCCGCATGCCCGGTCGTCCTCGCCAGCACGCATCTGCGGGCGCTCGACGTGGTGCCGCTCGAGGCACTGCAGCGGCACGCCGTCGACGTGCCCGCCGACCCGGGCGAGCTCAGCTGATCAGCCGGCGGCTCAGAGCTCCGTGAGGATGACGGGGCCGTCCGGAGTGATCGCCACGGTGTGCTCCCAGTGCGCGGCGAGGCTGCCGTCGTCGGTGGCCAGGGACCAGCCGTCCTCCAGCTTGCGGTAACCGGGCCGTCCGCCGGCGTGGAACATCGGCTCGATCGCGATCACCAGGCCCTCCCGCAGCCGCATGCCGCGGCCGGCCCGCCCGGTGTTCGGCACATGGGGCTCCTCGTGCAGCGCGCGCCCGATGCCGTGACCGCCGTGGTCGGCCAGCTGCCCGTAGCTGCCCTTCTCGGCGACGGCGCTGACCGCGGCGCCGATGTCCCCGAGCCGCCCCCCCGGCAGCGCGGCCGCGATGCCCGCGTGCAGCGCCTCGCGGGTGGCGGACACCAGCGCGTCGACCTGCGGCGGGGCAGCCCCGAGAACCACGGTGACCGCCGCGTCCCCGTGCCAGCCGTCCACGATCGCGCCGCAGTCGATGGACAGCACGTCGCCGTCGCGCAGCACCCGGTCGTCAGGCACGCCGTGCACCACGACGTCGTTCACCGACTGGCAGGTCACCCCGGGAAACGGTGACGGTGCCCAGGCCGGGGCGTAGCCGGTGAAGGACGAGCGGGCGCCCTCATCGCGGAAGACCTGAGCCGCGATGTCGTCGACGTCGCGCAGGGTCATGCCCGTGCGGGCCCCGGCCGCCATCGCAGCCAGCGCTCTGGCCACGGCACGTCCCGCCGCCCGCATCGCGTCGATCTCGGCCGGGGACTTCAGGGCGATCATCGTTCGCTCCGATGCCGAGAGGAGTTCAGTCGGAGCGGGTCGGCGAATGCCGAGTGCAGGTCCATGACGTCTCATTATCCGTAGGCCCGGCACGCCGGCCCGCCGCACCACCGGTCCGGACCGGCGGCGCATCACCACCGTCGCCACGGAGTCGAGCTCGGGAGTCGGTCGGGCGGACGTGCCGCAACTGGCAGGTACCGGGATAATCGGTCAGCACCAGGGAGCCGCGGCTAAGGTCGGGGGAGGGCGCCTCCCGGTGAGGACGCGGACCGGCGCCCGACGTCGACATCCGGAGGTGGCGTGACACGACCACCGGTTCCGGCGTCGGCCTCCGCCGCCGCTCCCGACATCTGGAACATCCCCAACGCGCTCAGCGTGCTGCGGCTGCTACTGGTGCCCGTCTTCCTCTGGCTCATCCTGGTGCTGCATGCCGATGGCGCGGCCGCCATCGTGCTCGCGGTGAGCGGTTTCACCGACTACCTGGATGGCAAGCTGGCCCGGGCCTGGGGGCAGATCAGCCGCTTCGGGCAGCTGCTCGACCCGATTGCCGACCGGCTGTACGTGCTCACCGCGGTCGCCGCGCTGACGATCCGCGACGTCGTGCCGCTGGAGCTCACACTCGTGCTGCTGGCCCGCGACGTCGCGCTCACCGCCTTGATACCGCTGCTGCGCCGCCGCGGCTATGGCCCGCTGCAGGTGCACTACCTGGGCAAGACGGCCACGTTCGCGCTGCTGGCTTCGTTTCCGCTGGTACTGCTCGGTGCCGGCAGTGGTCTCGTCGCCGACCTGGCCCGGCCGGTCGGCTGGGCGTTCATGTTCTGGGGTGTCGGGCTCTACCTGTGGGCCGCCGTCCTCTACGCGGTGCAGGTACGCCAACTGCTGTCCGAGCCGCTGGTCGAGCCGCGATGAGAGCGGTGGTGATGGCCGGCGGTGAGGGCACCCGGCTGCGGCCCATGACCGCGAACCATCCCAAGCCGCTGCTTCCGGTCGTGAATCGCCCGATCATGGAGCACGTGCTGCGGCTGCTGCGGCGGCACGGCTTCGTCGACAACGTCGTCACGGTGCAGTTCCTCGCCGCCCTGATCCGCAATTACTTCGGCGACGGACACGAACTCGGCATGACGCTCGAATACGCCACCGAACCGATGCCGCTCGGCACCGCCGGCAGCGTACGCAACGCGGCCGATGCGCTGTCCGACGAGACATTCCTGGTGATCTCCGGCGACGCGCTCACCGACATCGACCTGACCGACATGGCCCGCTTCCACCGCGAGGCCGGGGCGATGGTGACCGTCGGCCTCAAGGCGGTGCCCAACCCGTTGGAGTTCGGCATCGTCATCGCCGACGAAGGCGGACGCATCGAGCGCTTCCTGGAGAAACCGACCTGGGGGCAGGTGTTTTCCGACACGGTCAACACCGGCATCTACATCATGGAGCCGGAGGTACTGGCGCACGTCGCCGCCGGCGAGAGCGTCGACTGGTCGGCCGACGTGTTTCCGCAGCTGCTTGCCCAGCAGGCACCGATGTACGGGTACGTCACCGACCGGTACTGGGAGGACGTCGGCACGCACCAGAACTACGTGCAGGCTCAGGCCGACGTTCTCGACCGGCGGGTGGACGTCGAGATCGGCGGCTTCGAGATGTCACCCGGCATCTGGGTCGGCGAGGGCACCGACGTCGATCGGGACGCCCACCTCACCGGCCCCCTATGCATAGGCAGCAACGCCAAGGTGGAGGCCGGCGCGCATGTCGGCGAATACACCGTGCTCGGCAACAACGCGGTGGTGAAAAGCGGTGCGTCGCTGCGGCGGGCCATCGTCCACGACAACGTCTTCCTCGGCCGGTCCACGCACCTGCGCGGCTGCGTGATCGGCCGCAACACCGACCTGATGCGGGCGGCGCAGGTCGACGAAGGCGCGATCATCGGCGACGAGTGCGTCGTGGAGGAGGAGGCGATCGTCTCCTCCGGCGTCAAGGTGTACCCGTTCAAGACCATCGAGGCCGGCGCGGTGGTCAACACCAGCGTCATCTGGGAGTCGCGCGGGGGTTCGGCGCTGTTCGGCCCGCGCGGCGTCTCCGGGCTGGTGAACGTCGAGATCACGACCGAGTACGTCGTGCGACTGGCCGCGGCGTACGCCACTACGCTGCGCAAGGGCAGCGTGGTCACCACGGCCCGCGACAC
>JALYNC010000163.1 GCA_030773415.1 Actinomycetota bacterium | reverse complement strand
CGGTTGTGGAACTCTGACAAGCAGCGACTCGCCGGATGATGTCCCGGGCGCACCTGGGCTCACGATGCAGCTGCCGCCTGGCCGCCACCGGCTGGAGCCACCGAGGCATCCCATATGAGCCGCCGATGCGGGAATCTTCACAGGGCGGGTCTTACGGGACGCCCCTCGACGCGCACCCGCCCTGAGCGGGGGCGTTCCCATAAGGGGTTTCGGCTAACGGGACACGGCCGACGAACCGGGGCCGGGCAGATCGGGCGCTGCTACGCCGCCGTCCTCTTCGGGGGGACTCGCCTCGCTTCCCGAGCTCATTCGTGGCGGTTGAGCCGGATGTCGACCTCGCGCTCGACGAACTCCCACTCCCTGGTCTGCCGTAGCCGGGCGACGAGTTCCTCGAATGCGGGCGCGTGCTGAGGGACGTACTCGAACCAGGTGAGGAAGTCGAAGGGCTCCCCCAGGTCCCGGCCGTGATATAGCCGGCGGGCCACCGCAGGAAGGTACTCTAGTCCGATCTTGATATGGTGGGAGGTCTCCTCGAACAGCTCACGGCGCTCGTCCTGGGTCAGGGCCCACCACGCTGGGGACTTGGTGATCGGGATCAGCGCCGCTCGGGTGGCTTCCGGGCGGCCGAGTGCGGCCTGCCGGCTGGCCAGCGCCTCCTGCTCGTCCCGGCGGGTGTAGCGAGAGTTGCTGGTCACCCCGCGCAGTGCCCACACCACCCCCGGCTCGGCCGCATCCGTCCTGTCGAGAACAGCCAGCCGCGGCACCACCGGCAAGGACGCACCGGTCACCGGCTCCATGCTTTCGACTCGCCAGGCTCCACCGCGGCCACCGGCGAACACAGTTGGCGGCATGCGCCTCACGCTATCTAGAGAAGCGGCGCCGGCACTTACCCGCGCGGCCCACGCCAGGTGTTCGTCGGCCCCGGGGCAGGTCCCGAACGGGATCTGTCTTCATCAAAGGACAGGCTTGAGCGACGGTTGCTGGTCGCCGTGGCTGCTAGCGCAGCGGCCTGAACGGTGGCGCGCTGGGCCGTAGTGAGCCGCGTCTGTTCGGCGACGCGGCACGCGGCCGCGGCCTGCGCCCCATGAGCGGGCAGCTAGGAGGCGGGGCCGGACGGCGCCCGAACCGCCCGTGCCGTGAAGCGCCCGTCGCGGCGCTCCACCTCCAGCGACAGTCCGAAGCACTCGCTCAGCGCCGGCGCGGAGATCACCGCGCCCAGCGAGCCGGACGCGACCACCCGGCCCTGGCGCAGCAGCAGGGCGGAGGTCATGGCCGGGGGGATCTCCTCGACGTGGTGGGTCACCAGCACCATGGCGGGCGCGTCGGGATCGGCGGCGAGCGCCGACAGCCGCTGCACCAGATCCTCGCGACCTCCCAGATCCAGCCCGGCCGCCGGCTCGTCGAGCAGCAGCAGCTCCGGGTCGGTCATCAGTGCCCGGGCGATCTGCACCCGCTTGCGCTCGCCCTCGGACAGCGTTCCGTAGCGCCTGCCCGCCAGGGCGGCGCAGCCCAGCTGGGCGAGGAGCTCCTGCGCCCGGTCGGTGTCCATCTCGTCGTACTGCTCACGCCACCGGCCGACCATCCCGTACGCCGCCGTACGCACCACGTCCAGCACCTTCTCGCGGCCCGGAAGTCGCTCGGCCAGCGCCGCGCTGGTCAGGCCGATGCGCGGCCGTAGGTCGGCGAGGTTGACCGAGCCCATGCGCTCGCCCAGGACGGTCACTTCGCCGGACGACGGGAACTGCAGGGCGCTCGCCACCTGCAGCAGGGTGGTCTTGCCGGCACCGTTCGGGCCGAGCACCACCCACCGCTGGTTCGCCGTCACCGTCCAGTCGATTCCGGACAGCAGCGTCGCCGCTCCCCTCACGACACCGACGTCCCGCAGCCGGAGGACCTGTTCAGGCTGCGGATCCACGGTTCCCCTCCGGTCGTATGTGCCAGCTGCCGGGTGCCCGGGCCAGCTGCTGTCGTGCAGGCACCGTACGGCAGCGCCGCTTTACCCTTGCAGGTCACATGGATACCGGATGCGGGTGGCGCCGGCTGGACGCGGCCCAGTGGTCGGCCGCGGCGGCGGCGCACGCCGCGCGGGCTGACGAGCTGACCGCGCCCTACCGGTCCCGGCGCGCCGCCGGAAGGTCCCATGCCATCGACGACTTCCGCTACGACTACTACGGCACCCGGCCGGCAACCCTGCGCCGCTGGCACCCCGGGGCGGGAACCGAACTCGAGCCCGGCCCGAACGGACCGGCTCTGCACGCCGGCTACCGGTGGTACCGCCAGGACTCCGGCGGCCGCGTCGGGCTCGACGTGTCCGGGTTCCTGGCGGATCGGGCAGCCACGGTGGACCACATCGCCCGGCTGCTTGCCGCCACCGAGTCCCGGCAACCCTTCACCGGGTGCTTCGGCCTGCATGAGTGGGCGATGGTGTATCGGGAGCGCCGGCACCGCCACGACCTGCCACTGCGGTTGGGGCAGGCCGGCACGGACGCGGTGGTCGAGGCGGCCACGATCCGGTGCACCCACTTCGACGCCTACCGCTTTTTCACCCCAGAGGCGGTCACCCGCAACACCGTGCGGCCGACCCGGGCCACCTCGGTCGATCTGGAGCAGCCGGGGTGCCTGCACGCTGCGATGGATTGCTACAAGTGGGCGGCGAAATTGGGGCCGGCGGTTCCCGGCGATCTGCTGCTGGACTGCTTTGCATTGGCCGGCCATATCCGGCTGCTGGACATGCAGGCGTCCCCGTACGACCTGTCGCGGTACGGCGAGGCGCCCGTCCCGATCGAGACAGCCGAGGGCAAAGCCACCTACGTCCGCCGTCAGCGGCAGCTGACGGGCGAAGCGGCAAGGCTGCGCTCCCGGCTGCTCGACGTAGTGCGACTGCTGCAGGCTCAGGCCACTGACCAGAGGTGAGGAACAGCCGAGCGCGTCAGGCCTCCAGCTCCATGATGACCTGAGGGATCTGCGGCAACAGTTCAGTGGCCAGGTAACCCAGCCGGCCGACGCGCGCGGCCAGCCGGTCGCCAGCCCGCCCGTGAATGTGGGCCGCCCAGACGGCAGCCTGCTCCGGCTCCGCCCCCCGCGCAGTGAGGCCGGCGAGCACGCCGGCATTCACGTCGCCGGAGCCGGACACGCCGAGCCCGACGCCGCCCGTCGCGTCCGACCAGCAACGGCCGTCCGGGGCGGCGATCCACGACTCCTCGCCGCCGAGGGACACCACCGCTCCGGTGTCGGCGGCCACCGTCCGGGCGCACTTGCCGGCGTCCTCGCGCACCTCGTCCTGATCACAGTCGAGCAGGCGGGCCATTTCTTTGATGTTGGGTGTGAGCACCACCGGCGCTCCGGCACTCTCAAGGCAGTGCGGGTCGTCGGTGACGGCGGCGAGCGCCAGCGCGTCCAGCACGAGGACGGCGTCGCCCAGGTGCGGCAGCAACGCACGCACCAGGTCGCGGCTGGCGTCGGGGTCGGACAGTCCGGGCCCGACGAGCACCGCCTGCGCGCCGGCCGCCAGGCCGGCGATCTGCTCCGCCGCCTTCGGGTCGATCGCGCCGTCCGCCGTCTCGGGCAGGCCCTGCACCAACGACTCGGGAACGGCTACGGCGAGGTGCACGGCGGTGGATTGCACGGTAGCGATCTGCAGCTTGCCGGCCCCGGCCCGCAACGCCGCATTGGCCGCCAGCAGCGCCGCCCCGGGCGTGCTGCGGCTGCCCCCGACGATCACGACCCGCCCGCGCGCCTCCTTGCCTCCCACGGGCGCCGCCGGCAGCGGCCACCCGCGCAACAGGCGCGAGGTGACGGCCTGCTCCCCGCGCTCAGCCACGGGCCGCGATCGGGCGGTCCTTGTCCGAGGTCACCGGGGTGCCCGACTCCTCGATCGGCACGACGAAGTTGAACCGATCCAGCACCGGCACGCCGTCCGGCGGGAACGAGTAGGTGGTCAGCGAGCAGTTCGCCACGTCGTGCTCCCGGTCGATGGCCATGATCTCCTGCTCCGTCATGTTCTCCAGCAAATACCGGAACATGTACACGACCACCCGGTGTGTGACGATCAGCACCCGCTCGTCGGCGAAGTCGCGACGGATGGTCTGCATGACGCTGCGCAGGCGCAGCAGCACGTCACACCAGCTCTCACCACCCGGCGGGCGGTGGTAGAACTTGCCGAGCCGCGCGCGCAGCTCCGCCTGCTCGGGGAAACGGTGGTTCACCCCGTGCATGGTGAAGCGGTCGAGGATGCCGTACTCCCGCTCGCGCAGCCGCTCGTCGATGACCACGGGGATGTCAGGCAGGCCCGCGGCGCCCAGCAGCAGGCGACCGGTCTCCATGGTGCGCACGTACGGGGAGGTCAGCATCACCGTCGGCAGCTCGTCCGGGGACTGCTCCGACAGCCAGCGGCCCAGCGCCGCGGCCTGCCGCTCCCCCAGCTCTGACAGCGGCACGTCCATGTCCCGAACCGCGATGTCGACCATGGCGTGGCCGCGCCGCTCGGCGAGCTCGCTGGCCACATTTCCCGCGCTCTGGCCGTGCCGGACGATGGACATGCGCGCCGGCCATGCTCCGTGCTGCATTGCGGTTCCGTTCCCTGTCCCTTGCACCAGTAACTCCCTGACCGGTCGCAACTGACCGTAGCGCCGCGCCGGCTGCTCAGCTCTGCCCGCCATGGAAAGCCTCCCGAACTCCGCTGACCGGCGCACGTCCGAGAACGCCGACTCGTACGTATCGGCCGAATCCGGCGGGTGCTGACGGTTTTCGGCCGGCCGGGCCGGACTCCCCGCAGCGCAACGAACGGCAGCCGTCGGTGGGGACGATCGAACGCGGACGGTTGACGACCGGCTCCCCGTGGCAGATTTCCGGCATGACCGCTCCTGCCGCTGATCCGATGCTCGACGCGCTGGGCCGGCTCAGGCAGGCCGTCGCCGAGGTGACACTTCCGCTGGAGCTCGCCGGCAGCGAGGCCGGACGGCGCGAGCGGTCGGCCGTTGCCGGCCAGATCGACGACTACCTACTGCCCCGGCTGCGCCAGCTCGACGCGCCGCTGCTGATGGTGGTCGGCGGCTCCACGGGCGCCGGTAAGTCCACGCTGGTCAACTCGCTGATGGGCACCCAGGTGACAACCGCCGGGGTGCTGCGACCGACCACCCGGTCCCCTGTGCTGGCGTGCTCCCCCGCGGACGTCCGGTGGTTCGCCGACGACCGGGTGCTGCCGGGCATGGCGCGCACCACCGGCGAGACAGGCGATCCCGGGGACGCGAGGACGCTGCGGCTGGTACCGACCGACGCCCTCGCGCCAGGGCTCGCCGTGTTGGACGCCCCGGACATCGACTCTGTCGTGGCGGCGAACCGGGAACTGGCGGCGCAGCTGCTGGCGGCGGCGGACCTGTGGCTCTTTGTCACCACCGCCGCCCGGTACGCCGACGCGGTGCCGTGGGACCTGCTGCACACGGCGGCCAGCCGGAGCACGGCGCTCGCGGTGGTGCTCAACCGGGTGCCGCCGGAGGCCCGGCATGACGTCCGCACGCATCTGCAGGAGATGCTGCAGGCCAACAAGCTGGGCGGGACGGCGCTGTTCCAGGTGCAGGAGACCGCGCTGGAGGCAGAAATGCTGCCGGCCGAGGAGGTCGCGCCGATCCGGGCGTGGCTGGCCGAGCTCGCCGCCGACGCCGACCGCCGGGCGGAGGTGATCCGCTCCACGCTGACCGGCGCACTCGCCGCCCTGTCCGGGCGGGTCCCACCGCTGGCGGACGCGGCGGACGCCCAGCACCGCGCCTTCGACCGGCTTCGCTCCGTCGTCGATGGCGCCTACGACGTCGCCGCCCGCGAGGTGGAGGACGGCATCCGGGACGGCTCCCTGCTGCGGGGCGAGGTCCTGGCGCGTTGGCAGGAGTTCGTGGGGACCGGCGAGTTCATGCGCACCCTGGAGAGCCGGATCGGCGAGTTCCGGGACCGCCTGTGGGCAGCCGTCCGCGGCCGCCCCCAGCCCGGGGCGCCCGTGCGCGCGGCGCTGGAGAGCAGCATCGAGGACCTGGTGCTGGACGCGGCCGACCGGGCCGCGGAACGCGTCGTCGCCTCCTGGCAGGCCGAACCGGGCGGCGCCGACCTGCTGTCCCCGGAGCTGAACCGCGCGCTGAGCCGGTCGTCGGCCCGGCTGCGCGCCGAGCTCGCCACCGACATCCGGGCGTGGCAGGGGTACGTGCTCGATCTGGTCTCCGAGGAGGGCGCCGACAAGCGGACGGCCGCCCGCTTCGCGTCCCTGGGAGTGAACGGCGCCGGACTCGCCGTCATGCTCGGCGTCTTCGCCCACACGGGCGGGCTGACCGGCGGCGAGGTCGCCATCGCCGGCGGCACGACGGTGGCCGGGCAGCGGGTGCTGGAGGCGGTGTTCGGCGACCAGGCCGTCCGGACCCTGGCGTACCAGGCGCGCACCGACCTGATGGACCGGGTGCGGCGGCTGCTGGCCGATGAAGCCGCCCGCTTCGAGGGCCCGCTCAGCGGGGCCGGCGTGATCGACGGGTCGGCGCTTCGGGCGGCGCTTGCCTCCGTTCAGCAGGCACAGCGCGCCGGCGGGACGGCCTGATGGCCAGCCTGCTGTCCCGGCGCCGCGCCGCGCCCGTCGTCGGTATCGATGACCGGCTGCACGCCCTGGCCGATGCGGTGGACACCGCTGATGGCGCCCTGCCCGACGGCCCCTTGCAGCCGGCACGCAACGTGGTGTCGCGCGCCTCGGCACGGCTCGACCTGGGGCTCGCCAGCACCGTGGTGGCGCTGGCCGGTGCCACGGGCAGCGGCAAGTCGACGCTGTTCAACGCGATGGCCGGCACCGAGCTGTCCGCGCCCGGCGTCCGCCGGCCGACCACGTCCACGGCGCACGCCTGCGTGTGGGGCAGCGAGCAGGTGGATCCGCTGCTGGACTGGCTGCAGGTACCCCGCCGGCACCATGCGGGCTCGGACCCGGAGCTGGACGGCCTGATCCTCCTGGACCTGCCCGACCACGACTCGACCGAGCGGCGGCACCGCGCGGAGGTCGATCGTCTGGTCGGCGTGGTGGATCTGCTGGTGTGGGTGCTGGACCCGCAGAAGTACGCGGACGCGGCCGTGCACGACCGGTATCTCGCCCCGCTGGCATCCCACGCCGCGGTGATGCTGATCGTGCTGAACCAGGTGGACCGCCTGTCCTCCGAGCAGCGCGAGCAGTGCCTCACCGATCTGCGCCGGTTGCTCGACAGTGAGGGGCTCGGGGCCGTTCCCATCGTGGCAACGTCGGCCCGGACGGGCCACGGACTGGCCGACCTCCGGGCACTGCTCGTGGAGCGCGTGGCGTCGCGCCGGGTGTCGGTCGAGCGGCTGTCCGCCGACGTCGCCTCGGCCGCCAACGGGCTGGCCAGCTTCTGCGGACCGCCGGCGCCGGGGGTGGGCGACGACACCCGGGCTACCGTGGTGCGCGCCCTGGCCGAGGTCGCAGGCGTGGACACCGTCACCAGGGCCGTCGACCGTGCCTACCGTGCGCGCGCCGTGCAGCGCACCGGGTGGCCACCACTGAAGTGGCTTCGCCGGTTACGTCCCGACCCGTTGCGCCGGCTCCACCTGCAGGACGCCGGCTCGGAGCTGTCCCGCACGTCGCTGCCGCCGCCGTCCGCGGCGAGCCGGGCCCGAACGTCATCCGCCCTCCGCACACTGGCCGACACGGCCAGCGACGGACTACCCGCGCCCTGGCCGGTGGTGGTGCGGGGAGCCACCGCGGCGGAGGAGCCGGCGCTGCCCGGCAGGCTGGACGCCGCGGTGGCCGGAACCGACCTCGGCATGGGCCGGCGGCCGCTGTGGTGGTCGCTGTTCTGGCTGTTGCAGATGGCGGGGATCCTCACGGCCCTCACCGGAGCCGTCTGGCTGGGTGGGCTGTTCGCCTGGTCGTATCTGCAGCTGGGTCTGCTCGAGCCGCCAATGGTCGGCCGGCTGCCGCTACCGACGTTGCTGCTGATCGGTGGCCTGCTGGCCGGGCTCGTGCTGGCGCTGCTGGCCCGCCAGCTCGCCGCCATCGGAGCCGCCCGGCGGGCCCGGGCCGCCCGCCGCCGGCTCACCGAACGGGTGGAGCAGGTCGCGGTGGCGGCGGTGCTCACACCGGTGGACGCGGAGCTGGATCGGTATGACCGGTTCTGTGAGTCGGTCAGCCGGGCGCAGGACGCCTAGCCGAAGCCCTGCCTAGGCAGAACGCCTAGGCAGGCGCCTGGTCGAGCAGGTCGGCCAGCTGCCGGGCGTTCACCTGCGCGTAGTTGCGGTAGCAGTTGTTGAGCAGGACGTGGGTTTCCTGCGCCTGCTCCGCGAGTGAGCGCACCCGTGGCGCCCATTCGCGCAGCTCCTCCTCGCTGTAGAGGTATCCGAAACGCTCGTAGATGTCGCGGCTGTCCCACTTGTCGCTGTGACCGTGGAAGCGCACCACCGCCAGGTCCGAGGTGGCGGCCACCACCGGCGGGATAGAGCTGGGATGCCCCTGCGGCATGTCCACGCAGACGTAAGGAATGGCGTACGAGGCGAGGAAGTCCAGCGTCTCCGCCGAGTTCTCCTCACTCATCCAGCTGGCGTTACGGAACTCGACGCAGATCCGCATCGGTTCGCAGCGGCGCTTGCACTCGAGCAGGTACATCTTGTTCCGGCGGCTGATCGGGAACCACTGCGGAAACTGGAACAGCAGCGCGCCCAGCCGGCCGTGTTCCTGCAGCGGCTGCAGAGCGGACAGGAACCGCTCCCACACCAGATCGACCGCCGCGTCGTCGAAGTCCTTGAGGTAGACGTTCTTCTTCGTCTCCGGCCGGATCTCCTTGTACAGCGCGCCGGGCCGCGTCGGATGCTGGGTGAGCAGCGAGAAGGACTTCACGTTGAAGGTGAACTCCGGCGGAGTGCGGGCCACCCACAGCTCGGCGTTCCGCTCGTTGGGCGGCGCGTAGTACGTGGAGTCGACCTCGACGACGGGGAACTGGGCAGCGTAGTAGCCGAGCCGGTCCTCCGGCGACGTCGCGTCGGCGGGATACCAGCCGGACGCGAGCAGGGTCTTGTCGGTCCACGAAGCCGTGCCGACCTTGACCCTGCCCGCGCCGTCGTCCATTGCTGGCCGCACAGCTACTGCGCCGGTCGAGGAGCCGCCTGCCTAGCTGCGGCGGTAGACCTTCACCCAGTCGATCTCGAAGTCGATCACGTTCGGGGTGCTGGCGTTCGGACAGGCTGACAGCGCGCAGCTACCGGTGTTGGTCTGCATGCCGAGCCACATCCGCTCCTGCGGAACGGCGGCGCCGGTCATTGTAGCCATGACCCGGCCGTCCAGGGTGTAGCGCAGAGCGGTCGGGGTCCACTCCACACCCACGGTGTGCCACTGGGTGAAATCCGCCTCGTAGCTGTTCTGCTGCACCTTGCGGCTCGACGCGGTGCCCCAGTGCGAGGTGAGGTGGTTGGTGGTGCGCAGCGGGTCACGTCCGCTGAACTCCCAGAAGTCCACCTCCGGCGGCCAGGAAGTGTCGGCCGGCCACAGCAGCATCACGCTGCGCAGCCCGTAGCCGCGGTCGACGCGGGCGCGGACCTCGTACTTGCCGTACTTCTGCTTGAGGCCACGGGCACTGGACACGCCCGCGGTGGTCCAGCCGGTGGAGGTCTTCTTCGACCGGAGCACCAGGTTGCCGTTGGAAACGAAGACGTTGGAGCTCGACGTGGCCGACCGCCGGTCGGACTTCGCCCCGTTGTACACGCCCCACTTGTCCGTGTTGATGGAGCTGCCGGAGAAGTCGTCGTACAAGGCGAGGGCGTAGCCGGCCGGCGCGGTGGAGGCCGCCGTGGGGCTCGAGGACTCCGTAGCAGTCGAGGACTCCGTAGCAGTCGACGACGCGGTGCCGGTGGGGCTGGAGGCCGGCTGCGACGACGTCGTACCGCTGGCCTTGGCGGCGATCGAGAAGGGGTCCGGGAAGGGCTGCAGGGCATCGACGTAAGCGGCATCGCCTTCCGGTACGGAGGCAGAGGTGTGCGCCGACGCGGAGACGGCGGCCACGCTCAGCACGACAGGAGCGAAAACGATGCCGGCGACGACGCGGAATCCGCGTCGAGCGCGGGGGGCTGGCACGGCAGGATGGTTCGTCACAGAAGTCCACTTTCAGGCTGGCCCGCAGGGGCGGGTCGGGCATGCACAGGAACATCGCGGCGTGACGCCGCGGAGTTGGCTCAAGCACGCAACGCGGGCGCGTCACATGCCGGCCGGCCGGTAGCCCGGAGGAAATCCCTCAGCCGTCTGAAGTCCTGTGCCGCAGGGGTGGCCAGGGATGCGGATCGGCTGAGAACGGGTGGGCCGGGTCAGATCACCGGTCGGTCCTGTCGCCGGAAGGCGTGAACCGCTCCGGGTCGGGCCGCTCGGTGGGCGCACGCGGACGCGTGCGGGCAGCGCTGCTGTCGGCCACGAGGTGGCTCTCCTTCTTCCTCAACCGCCTACCGAGTTAGCTGACGGATTCGGGCCGGAAGGCTGGCCCTACGGCGCGTGCGCCGATTCACCCCAACGAACCTGGTTCCCCGGCTCCGCCAGACCCGAAGGCCTGGCAGACTCGGCGGTGATCGCCCGTGCCACCCACGGTGGCTAGCGTCGAGGCGATCGTGGCGAAGCCTAGCGGGAATGTTGGGTTCGGCAAACACCATCACGGGTAGTCGGTGGCCACTTCCACTGAAGCCCGCCGGCGCGCGGTGCGGGCCGGAGCACGCCGGGGAGCCAGATGCCTGAAACGGACGCCGGGCGCGGAACCCCTGCCCACCGACATCCCGCAGGACACAAATCTTCCGCAGCGCACGGCGCACGGGAGGCCGTGCGATTCTGTCAGCGCTGTGCCACCGCCCTGACGACGCGCCGCGTTGGCGACCGGGACCGTCCAGCCTGCCCGGGCTGCGGCTTCGTGCACTACGCCGATCCGAAAGTGGGCGTCGGCGTACTATTGACGGATGCGGGGCGAGTGCTGCTCGTCCAGCGGACCGTACCCCCCGGCAAGGGGCTCTGGAGCCTGCCGGGCGGGTTTCTGGACGCGGGTGAGGATCCGCGGGCGACCGCCGCCCGCGAGGTACTGGAGGAGACCGGCCTGCGGGTGTCGGTGGGTCGTGTGCTCGACGTGTTCTACAACGGCACCGGCCCTGGCGCGTCGATCTTCCTGCTGTACGAGGCGGAGTACCGGGGCGGCGAACCAGTCGCCGGCGACGACGCCGGGAACGCGGCCTTCTTTCCGCGGGCGGACCTGCCCGATCTTGCGTTCGCCAGCACAGCGGCGGCGGTGCGCGGGTGGATGGGCGGCTGACCGCTCCGGTCGTTCAGTCGTCACGGTCGGCGCCGTGCGCCGACAACAGGTCATGCAGTGGGCCGAACAGCGCCGGCGGCGCTGCGATCACCAGGTCCCGGCCTGCGGCAGCACCGCCCAGGCCTTCGACGCGTGCGCCGGCCTCCGTGGCCACCAGCGCGCCGGCCGCCAGGTCCCACCGGGCGAGACCACGCTCGTAGTGAGCATCCACCCGGCCGCACGCCACGGCACACAGATCGAGGGACGCGGCGCCCGCGCGGCGGATGTCACGCACCGCTGGCAGCACCTGTTGAAGCACCTGCGCCTGGCGCGCGCGCCGGCCCGCGGCGTATCCGAAGCCGGTGGCGACCAATGCCTGTCCGAGCCGGGTCTCGGCCGAGCAACGCAGCCGCTCGCCGTTGCAGGTCGCTCCCTCGCCACGCACTGCGGCGAACAGCTCGTCGCGTACCGGCTCGTACACCACGCCGGCCACCGTGCGACCCTCGATCTCGGCGGCCACGGAGACGGCGTAATGCGGTATGCCGTACAGGTAGTTGACGGTGCCGTCGATGGGGTCGATGACCCAGCGGACGCCCGTGCCGCCAGTGGAGTCGGAACCCTCCTCGGCGAGGATCGCATCGCCCGGCCGGGCGCCGAGAAGCACATCGATGATCATCGCCTCGGCGGAGGTGTCCATCGACGTCACCACGTCGGTGTCGGTGGACTTGGTGCTGACCGACAGCGCGACAGTCCGACCGCTTGTGATCAGCTGACCGGCCCGGCGGGCCGCCTCGATCGCCAGCTCCAGCAGCTCCCGGGCCGGCGGGCTACCGCTGCCGGTCAGGTGTTCGACTCGGCGGCGCTCACATCGGCCAGCGCCGACGTCTCGTCGAGCTCCACGGCGAGGTCGCCGATGCTGAGGATGCCTACGGCGCGGTCGTCCTGCACGACGGGAAGGCGGCGTACGGCCTTGCTGCGCATGAGCTGCACCGCCTGCTGCAGGCTCGTGTCGGGCGCCACGGTGACCAGCTCGTCCTGGCTGGCCGCCTCGCCGGTCGTGGTGGTCGCCACGTCCCGGCCCTCGGCGACGACGCGGATTGCGATGTCCCGGTCGGTGATCATGCCGGTCACCCGGCCGTTGTCGAGGACGATGATCGCTCCGGAGTCGGCGGTGCTCATTCGCCGGGCGGCCTCGGTGACACTCTCGCTGGCCTCGATGGTGACCGGATCTGTGGTCATCACGTCTGCGACTGTCTGCGCCATCTGCTTCTCCCTGGGATCTGGCAGCGGACGGACCCGCTGCGGCTGTTGCATTCTTCGGAGTTCGCCGGGCGGGCTACTTTCCGCGCCCCGTGATCGCGTCCCGCAGCCGATCGACGAGTCCGGCGCCGGTGTCGAGCACCTTGTTGAACGGTGGGTGGTCCGGGGACAGCGGATGCGGGCGGGTCGGCGCCAGCTTCTTGGCCGTCGAGACCTTGCCGCCTAGCTCCTCGAGTTCCTCGGCGCTGACGGCGGCTTGCAGCTTCGGGAACAGCTCGCCTTCCTCTTCGGCGATGTGCTCCCGGATGACTGCCATCAGGTGCCCGAGCTTGTCCTCGAACCGGGGGTCGCCCGCGTCCATCTTGTCGAGCTCGTCCATGGTCTTCTCGGCGTCGGAGTGCTCGCTGAGCTCCCGCTCGATGAACGCGTCCCCGTCGGGCAGGACGCGCCGGTAGAGCGGATACACGTGCTGCTCCTCCGCCACCGCGTGCCGCACGAGCTCGATGATCACCTGATCGACCAGCGTCTTCCGCGCGTCCAGCGTGCCGGCGTGCGCTCCCGAGCCGGCGCTCGCCATCCGCTCCAGCCGGGTGAACATCTCCTCGACCTCGCGATGGTCGTGCACGAGCACGGAAACCACGTCAGAGCCGGACTGTGCTGTTGGCGATCCCATACCAGCGAACCCCTTCGACGGGCGGTGTGGCGGAGCTTGGCGAGCAGTGCCTAAGCGCTGCCCCGGCACAGAACCCGACAAACCGCTCAGCCGGCCGGACGCCGGTGCCGCGCCAGCAGGTCGAGAACCTCCGCGTCGGACAGCTGATCGAAGTCGGCGTACCACGACCCGACGGAGCGCAGGTCCGGCGGAATGCGCAGCGCCACCACGTCGCACCGCATCGCCTGGAGGGAGCGGACGGCCGACGGGGACGCCACCGGCACGGCGACGACCACGCGCGCGGCCGATCGGGCGAAGACCCCCTGCACCGCGGCCCGAGCGGTGCCTCCGGTGGCGAGGCCGTCGTCGACGAGCACCACATCCCGGCCGGCCAGCTCAGGCAACGGCCCCGACCGGTAGCTCACCAGGCGCCGGCTGAGCTCCGCGCGCTCTGCGGCCACCCGAGCCGCCAGATCCCCGGCCGATACGGCGAGCGAGGCCACCAGCCGCTCGTCGAGGACGGGCTCGGCGCCCTCGGCCAGCGCACCGAGGCCCAGCTCGGGGTGGCCGGGAGCACCGATCTTGCGCACCAGGAGCACGTCGAGTGATGCACCCGGAAACGCTCCGGACTCCAGCATGGCGGCCGCCACCGGCACGCCGCCGCGCGGCAGCGCCAGGAAGACCGGATCGGGCAGGGCGAGCAGCCGAGCGAGCTGGGGCCCCAGTCTCGACCCGGCGTCCATCCGATCGCGGAACGGCGGTCCCTGCGATGCCTCCGCCGCGTCCATGTCCGACATGTGCCCATGCTCGCCCCTCGCCGTATACCGGTAAAGAATCCGGCCGGTTGCCGCGCTGGCCGCCGGGCCGATGTCCCGCCCCCCCGATGGGCTGTCGATCGCCGCCAGGTGGGTAGATCCGTCGCGAAGGAGGTCACCATGACCCAGCAGGAACCCCCCAGCGGCAGCAACCGACCGGCCCCTCCCCCAGGACTCGAGCCGGATCCGGAGTCCCCGGAGCTACCCCCTCCCTCTGAGGAGGGCTCAGGCGGCGCCGGCGGGTCGCTGCGCAACATGGGAGGCGACATCGGGGGCGTCCCGGACGTCGGGGCCGGAGCACCGGGCGAACCGCGTCCGCTGCTGGCCGATCCCGTGCCGCCAGGCGTCAGCGGCGACCGGCCGACCCTGGCCACGGATCGCCAGATCGATCCCGGCGCACCGGTGGGCCAGGGAGCCGACGGACTGACCGACGAGCGACGCCACCAGAAGGACGCCGGCGGCCCGTGAACCGGCAGCTGCCCACCTGCGGGCGGCGCCCGGGTAGGGGGCCGTGACGGCCGCCTGGCGCAGCGCGCCGGGTGAGGCGGGCACGGTGGGCGTCGAGGAGGAGTACCAGGTGCTGGACGCCCGCACGGGTGCCCTCGCCTCCCGGGGCGCCGAGGTGCTCGCCCGGGCCCAGCGGCTGCTGGCGGGCTGCGCCGGAGCCGTCCAGGGCGAACTGCCCCTCTCCCAGGTGGAGTGCGCCACGTCGGTGTGCACCGAACTGGCCGACGTGACGGAAGAGCTGGAGGCGCTGCGCCGGACGTTCGCCACCGCGGCCGACGGCGCCGGCTGCGTGATCGCGGCGTCCTCCACTCCCCCGCTCGGCAAGGCGGCGGACCAGGCGACGGACACCACCGACGAGCGCTACGAGCAGTTGCGCGCCGACGCGGCTCTCCTCGTGGACGAGCAGTTCATCGCCGGCATGCACGTCCACGTCGGGATGGCCGACCGGGAGCGGGGGGTCGCGGTGCTGGACCGCACCCGCCCGTGGTTGCCCGTTCTCGTCGCCTTGTCCGCCAACTCGCCGTACTGGCTCGGCACGGACACCGGGTACGCCTCCTACCGGACGGTGCACTGGGGACGGTGGCCGGTCTCCGGCCCCCCTCCGCAGTTCGGCACGGCGCAGCGCTACGACGCTCTCTATGCGCAGCTGCTCGGCACGGGGGCCATCCGGGATCCGGGCCACCTGTACTGGCAGGCCCGGTTGTCCGCACGGCACCCGACCGTGGAGTTTCGGGCGGCCGACGTGCTGGTCGACCCCGCGGACGCCGCCACGCTGGCCGGCCTGCACCGGGCTCTCGCCGCGCGGGCCCTGGCGGACCTCGACGCGGGGCTGCCCGTTCCGGACGTCAGCGACGCGGTGTTGCGAGCGGCCAGCTGGCAGGCCGCTCGCTACGGCATGACAGCGGACCTGGTCGTCCCCGGCACCTGCGAACGGCGACCAGCCGGGGACGTGGCGCGTCAGCTGGTCAAGCACGTCGGGGCGCACCTCGCCGAGGACGCCGACCGCGTCGGCGAGCTCGTCCAGCGGATGTCCGAGGGCGGCACCGGCGCCGAGCGGCAGCGCGATGCGTACGCGCGGGGCGGCTTTCCGGCGGTCATCGAATTGATCATCACGGGGGTGCACAGCACCGGCTGAGCGAACTCCGTCCACCGCGAGAGCTACAGGAGGCGTTCTCACGGGCCGAGCCATTACTCGTGGTCACTGTTCTCGAGCCCAGCCGCCTCCGGGCCCTGCCGGCCACCACCACCGTCGCCCGGTGGCAGCGCCGCTACGTCCAGTCCGTTCTGCTGTTGGACCTGCTCATCGCAGCGCTGGCCGCCGCGGTCGCCCCGACGGTTCAGATCGGCGGCGCCGGCTACCCCCCGACGACCTACCTCGTCGGCAGCCTGTTGTTTCCCGTGCTGTGGGTGCTGTTCGCCGCCGCCAGCCGTGCCTACGAGGAGCGCTTTCTCGGTAGCGGCTCGGAGGAGTACCGGCGGGTGTTCAACGCGGCTGTCCGCTACGGCGCGCTGGTGGCCTCCGTCGGCTTCGGTTTCGCCGCACCGATCCCCCGCTCCTACATCCTGATCGCCTTCCCGCTGGCGACGGTGGGCACGTTGTGCGGGCGCTACCTGGCCCGCCAGACGCTGAAGGCGGCACGGCGCAAGGGCCGCTGCCAGCACCGGGTGCTCCTTGTCGGAACCGAGCGGTCGATCTCCGAGCTGGTCCGCCAGGTGCGCCGTGACGTCGACTCCGGCTTCACCGTGGTGGGTGCCTGCCTGGACCGCAGCAGCGGCCGGGACATCGACGGCGTGCCGGTGGTGGGCACGTCGGCGACGATCGTGGACGCCCTCGTCGCCACGCATGCCGACACCGTCGCCGTGACCGCCTGGTCGATCCTGAGCCAGCACCAGATGCGCCGGCTGGCCTGGCAGCTCGAGGGCAGCGCGGTCGACGTGCTCGTGGCGCCGGCCATCACCGACATCGCAGGCCCGCGGATCCACATCCGGCCCGTCGCCGGGCTCCCCCTGCTGCACGTCGAGCAGCCGGAGTTCACCGGGTCCCGCCGGCTGCTCAAGGGCGGCTTCGACCGACTGATGGCGCTTGCCGTACTCCTGGTCATCTCACCGGCGTTCGTGGCGATCGCGCTGGCCGTCCGGCTGACGAGTCCGGGTCCGGCGTTCTTCCGCCAGAACCGGGTGGGCAAGCACGGCCTGGAGTTCCCCATGCTGAAGTTCCGCAGCATGGTCGTGAACGCCGAGCAGGAGCTGGCGCATCTGCAGGAGCAGAACGAGGGCGACGGCGTGCTGTTCAAGATGCGCAATGACCCTCGCGTCACCAAGGTGGGCGCTGTGCTGCGGCGGTACTCGCTCGACGAGCTCCCGCAGCTGATCAACGTTCTGCTGGGCCAGATGTCACTGGTCGGTCCCCGCCCGCCGCTTCCCAGCGAAGTGCGCCAGTACGGCGACGACGTCTCCCGGCGGCTGCTGGTCAAGCCCGGCCTCACCGGCCTGTGGCAGGTCAGCGGACGGTCGGACCTGTCGTGGGACGAGTCCGTCCGCCTGGACCTCGACTACGTCGAGAACTGGTCCCTGGCACTGGACCTGTCGATCATCTGGAAGACCTTCTCCGCGGTGCTCGCGCGCCGCGGCGCCTACTGATCCCGGCGAGTCAACCAGGTCAGCAGGTCAGGCAGGGGGCTAGGTCGACCGGCCGCACGTGCGTGAGTATCGAGGCATGCGCATCCTCACCCGCGACGAGGCACGGCAGCGGGCCGCGCTGCTCGCCGTCGCCGGCTACACCGTCAGCCTCGACCTGACGACGGGCACGCGGACGTTCCGCTCGGTCAGTGAGATCCAGTTCTCCTGCCGGACGCCCGGCGCCACCACATTTGCCGAAATCGTCGCCCCGGCCGTACGCGACGTCGTCCTCAACGGACGGCGCCTCGACCCAGCGGTGGTGCTGGTAGGCGACCGGCTGGTGCTTGCGGAGCTGGCCGAAGACAACCTCCTGACCGTCACGGCCGACTGCGCTTACTCGCGGACCGGCGAGGGACTGCACCGCTTCGTCGATCCCGCGGACGACGAGGTCTACCTCTACAGCCAGACCTTCCTCAACGACGCCGCCCGGATGTTCGCCTGCTTCGACCAGCCGGATCTGAAGGCACCGTTCACCTTCCGCGTCACGACGCCGCCCGACTGGGTGTGCATCTCGAACTCGCCCGCGCAGCAGGAAGCTCCCGGGTTGTGGGTTTTCCCGCCGACTCCCCCGCTGCCGACCTACCTGACCGCGGTGCACGCCGGGCGGTACGTCGGGAAGACGGCCGAGCACCGGGGCATCGGCCTGGGCGTGTGGTGCCGGCGCTCCCTGGCCGAGCACCTGGAGCCCGAGGAGCTGTTCCGGACGACCCGGGCCGGCTTCGACTACTACCTGGACGTCTTCGGTCAGCCGTACGCGTTCGGGCGCTACGAGCAGCTGTTCGTGCCGGAGTTCAACGCGGGCGCGATGGAGAACCCCGGGGCGGTGACGTTGCGGGACGAGTACCTGTTCCGCGCTCGGGTCACCGAACAGGCCCGCTGGCACCGCGCGGACGTGATCGCCCATGAGCTCGCCCACATGTGGTTCGGCAATCTGGTCAGCATGCGCTGGTGGGACGACCTGTGGCTCAACGAGAGCTTCGCCACCTACTGCAGCTCCACGGTGCTGGCGGCCGGAACCGACTATCCGGAGGCCTGGACGTCCTTCTGCACCGGCATGAAAGCTTCCGGCTACCGGGCCGACCAACTGCCGTCGACGCACCCCATCTCCGCCGACGTGCCCGACACCGCGGCGGCGACCCTGAACTTCGACGGCATCTCCTACGGCAAGGGTGCCGCGGTCCTGCGGCAGTTGGTGGCGTGGGTGGGTGAGGACGCCTTCTGGTCCGGCGTCCGCGACTACTTCGCCGCCCACCGGTTCGGGAACACCGAGCTCGCCGATCTGCTGCTGGCGCTGCAGCGCGCAAGCGGCCGGAACCTCGGCCGGTGGAGCGAGGCGTGGCTGCGTTCGGCCGGGGTCAACACCGTGGTCGCCGAGGTGAGCACCGAGGACGGCAGCTACCGCGAGGTCGTCCTGCGCCAGCTGGCGCCCGAGGCGCACCCTACGCTGCGGCCGCACCGGCTCCGGCTCGGCCTGTACGACGCGATGGAGGGACGGTTGCACCGGCGCGGCCTCGTCGACGTCGATCTCGACGGGCCGGCCACGCCGGTGCCTGCGCTCAACGGCGAGCCGGCCGCGGACCTGCTGCTGGTCAACGACGACGACCTCACGTTCGCCAAGGTGCGGCTGGATGACGCCTCGCTGCGCATGGCGCTGGACGGGCTGGAACGGCTGCCCGGCACGCTGGCCCGCGCGGTCTGCTGGGCATCGGTGTGGGACCTCACCCGGGACGGCGTCCTGCCGGCCCGCGAGTACGTGCGCGTGGTCCTGCGGGCCGCGCCGGTGGAGTCCGACATCGGACTGACCGAGCAGGTGCTGACGAACCTGCGCACAGCGCTGCACTTCTACACCGATCCGGCCGCCCGGGCTGCGCTGACCCGCCAGGTCGCGCAGCGGTGCCGGCAGGCGATGCGCAGCGCCATCGCCGGCAGCGACCACCAGCTGGCGTACGCCCGGACGTACATCGACACCACGACCGAAGCGGTGGCCCTGTGGGACCTGCTGCTGGGCACGGCCGGCCCTGCCGGGCTCGCCGTCGACGTCGACCTGCGGTGGCGGATCCTCGGGCGGCTCGCGGCCCTCGGCGCCGCCGACGCGGACGACATCGCAGCCGAGCTGGCCACCGACCCGACCGCCACCGGACGCCAGCGGGCGCTGCACTGCCGCGCCGCCATTCCCGAGCCGGCTGCGAAGGCGAGCGCGTGGCAGGCGCTGATCGAGGACGGGGCGACAGAGCTGTCCAACCGGGAGCTCACCGCCATCGCGACGGGCTTCTGGCAGCAGGACGCGGCCGAGCTGGGCCGCCCCTACGTCGAGCGCTACTTCGCGGCACTGCCGGACCTGTGGCGCGACCGCAGCCCGGAGATAGCCCGGCAGCTGACCGCCACGCTCTATCCCGCGCTGCTCGTGGAGCCGCGGACGCTGGAGCTGACCGACGACCACCTCGGCCAGTCGAACGTAGATCCGCGGCTACGCAGGCTGCTCGGCGAGCAGCGGGCCGAGCTGGCCCGCTCGCTGGAGGCCCGACGCCGCGACGCCCTCAGGCCGGCGGGGTCGTAACGATCTGCGGCATTCTCGGAGTCTCGACGACGGCCTGCTCTGGTGCGGCCGGCTCCTTGGCGGCCGGCACCTCGACAGCTGGGTCCTCGGCGGCTGGGTCCTGTGCGACCGGAACCGTGACGACGAACGCCGAACCGCCGCCGGGACGGTTCTCCACCCAGACCCGGCCCTCCATCGCGGTGACCAGGCGCCGTGCGATGTGCAGTCCCAGGCCCGTTCCCCGGGTGGTCCGGGTGAGCGGATCTCCCAGCCGGCGGAACGGCTCGAAAATCAACTCGTGCGAGGCGTCCGGTACGCCCGGCCCCCGGTCCGCCACCGTGATCCGGATCTCCGGGCCGTCCGCCTCCACCGACACGCAGACCGGTTGGTCGGCCGGCGAGAACTTGTCGGCGTTCGACAGCAGATTGGAGACCACCTGAGCCAGCCGGGTGCCGTCGCACCAGGCCGGTGGCACCGAGTTCGGGCGGTAGTCGTACTCCCAGATCCGGCCGGAGTGGTCCGCCGAACTGGCGGTCAGCTCCCGGACCAGCACAGATACGTCCACCTCCCCGGCGGTGACGCGGAAAGTGCCGTGCGTCAGCTGCGACGCGCTGAGCAGGTCGTCCACCAGCCGCTCGAGCTGTTCGGCCTGCTCCAGCATGCGGGCGTGGTAGGTCCGCACCACGTCCGGCGCGGGAGAGAAGTTGGGGCGCATCAGCATCATCAGGTAGCCCTTGATGGGCGTCAGCGGCGTGCGCAGCTCATGAGAGACCGTGGCGATGAAGTCCTGCTTCGCCAGGTCCGCCTCGCGTGCACCCGTCACGTCACGGGCGACGCCGACGGCCGCGTCGTACCGTCCGTCGCTCGAGCGCATCGCGGCCAGGGCGAGCGCGACGTCGCGCAGTCCGCCGCCGCCGGTGTCGAGCTGCAGCGAGATCTCGAAGTCACCGTCGGCCAGCAGCCGGTCCCGCACCCAGTTGCCGGGCAGCAGGTCGGCGTCCGCGGGTGCGAGCCGCAGCGCCTCGTTGAGCGGCAGCCCGGTCACCTGCGCCGCGGTGCGGCCGGTCATCCGCTCCATGGCCGGGTTCCACTCGCGGACGGCTCCGGCGCGATCGACCATGAAGATCCCGTCGGAGGTGTTCTCGACGATCCCCGACAGCCGCGTGCGCTGCGCGGTCACCTCCTCGAACAACCGTGCGTTCTGCAACGCGACGGCCGCGTGGTTGGTGAGCGTGGAGAGCATCTGCTGTTCGCGGGCCGAGATGTCGACCCGCCCCCGGAAACCCATGCGGACCGCCCCAAGCGTGACGCCCGACGCCACGAGCGGTGCCAGGACGGCGGTGGCCAGACCAAGCTCCTCCAGCTCGGACCGCTCGGGCTCATTTGCGGTCGCAGCTCGGATGTGGACGGTCGAGTCCGCCACCCGTTCCATCCACGCGGGCAGCTGCCGCCCTTCGGCCCCTGACGCCCGAAAGACCTCCTGGCCGGCCACATAGTTGCGGGACAGCGCAGCCCCGTCGCGGATCGCCACCTCGACGTACTCGGCACCGAGGAGCGTCGACAGGCTGCTCGACAGCGAACGGGCCACGTCGGCGGCGTCGACCGAGTTCAGGCCGGCCGAGGCGGCCGACAGGTCCCGCCACGTGTTGCGGTCCTGCTTGGCCAGCAGGTAGCCGGAGTAGCTGAAATACAGCAGCACGAGGAAGAACAGCGTGCCGAGGATGGTCGCCGGGTTGAAGCTGCCGAGCGAGACGACGAGCAGCCCGACAGCGCTGTTCCCCAGGAACATCACCAGCCGCTGGGAGAACCCGCGGGCATACACCGGACGGATGGACAGGTTCTGCGACAGCGCCACCACGGCAGAGACCGCCAGGCTGATCCACAGGAAGTAGACGGCCGCGGCAGCGGCGAGCGCGACGATGGACCTGGGCGAGGACGGCGCCTGCGCCTGCCAGCTGCCCGTCACCGCGAAGGCAGTGACCTGGGCGAGCAGCACCCCCAGGGCGAACGACGCCGCGTTGTAGGCGGCCTTCAGGCGGGCACGCCCGATCAGCAGCTGCCGGACAAGCACCGTGGCGGTGCCGATCACGACAAGCCATGACCACCCCACCAGGGTGGCGCCGAGGATCACCGACGCCTCGGCCCAGGTGAAGCTGTTGCTGTTCGACCCGAACCGGATGTGCATCAGTGACACGTCACCGGCGGCCACGGCCAGCACCGTCGCCAGCACGGCGACGGCGGTGATCGTGTCGGCTCCGGACAGGGCTGACGCCAGCGACACGCCCGTGGCGAGCACGCCGCCCCCCAGCACGGCGGCGAGTAGGGCGCGCAGCCTCACTGCGGCTGGTGCGGGCAGGGCTGCGCCGCCGGCACCGGATTGTCCGGCACCGGCAGCTTCCCCCGCGGAATCCGCCATGTCAGCTCCGGGCTGAGCCGGTCACCGCCGCACCGGTCGGGCAGCGCTAGGCTCGCCTGCCACCTTCTGCCGCCAGTTCGGCTGTTTGCCCCAAAAGACTGTTGACCAGCTGTCCGCAGACCAGCTGTCCGCAGACCAGCTGTCCGCAGACCACGAGTCCGCCGACCACGAGTCGGCCGACCAGGCCTGGCCGGACCAGCTGTCCGCCGACCACGAGTCCGCCGACCAGCTGTCCGCCGACCAGGAGTCCGCCGACCACGAATCCGCGGACCACGAATCGGCGCTCCAGCTGTCCGCCGTCCACGGCCGGCACAGGGCGTCGATCTCACCGGTGATGGTGCGCCGGCTGCCGTCCTCGCAGGTCGCCTCGACCAGCCGACCGGCCCGGGACCCGTCCAGCGTTCCGGTGCCCTTGGCGGTCAGCGGCTGCACCGCGGCGCCGGTGACGTCGGCTCGCAGCGCCGCACGGATGTCGAGCCGCCCGGCACCCTGGGCGTCAGCGGCCGTGGCACTGATCGGACGGGCCGCTGCGCGCAGCGCGTGCTTGACCTGGTCGGGCGTCCAACCGGGATGGGCCTCGAGGAGCAAGGCGACGGCGCCGGCAGTCAGCGCAGTGGCCTGCGAGGTGCCGCTCCCCTTGACGTACCGCGTCCCGACGAGGGCCTCGGGGTGCTGCTCGACGACGGCCGAGCCCGGCGCGAGCGGCGCCACGATCGTGCGGCCGGGGGCGACGATGTCGGGCTTGGCGAGCCCGGCGGCCGCGTTTCCACGGCCGGACCAAGCGGGAACCCGGTCGTTACCGGCCAGGGTGTCGCCGACCTCGTTGTAGGCGCCGACGGTGACGACGACCGGGTCGTTGCCGGGCGTCGTAACGGTGCCTGCCTCCGGACCGGTGTTACCGGCCGAGGCGACGACGACGATGCCGCGCTCCCACAGCCGCTGCACCGCGTAGTTCAACGGGTCGACGGACGGCGCGGCGGTGGACCGGGTACCCCAGGACAGGCTCAGCACCCGGATGCCGGTGCGCTCCTTGGCCGAGGCGATCCACTGCATGGCGTAGAGCACGGCGGAGACATCAGCGGCACCATTGCGTGCCGACACCTTCACCGGCAGCACCCGGGCACCGGGGGCGACGCCGACGTACCGGGCGCCATCCTCGTCGGCATCGTTCTCGGCGGTGCCGGCGCCCGCGACGATGCCGGCCATCACGGTGCCGTGGCCGTAGCTGTCGGTGCGGCTTGATTGTTCGCCGGACAGGTCGATTCCGGGGGCGACCCGTCCCGCCAGGTCGGGCACCTCGGTGATCCCGGAGTCCAGCACGGCGACGGTGACCCCGGCGCCGGTGATGCCGCGTTCCCACGCGGCCGTTGCGTTGGCACTGCGGGGGTACGTCGTCGCCAGCGCGTCCGCATCGATGCTTTCGTCGCCGACGCGACCCTCGGAGAAGGAGCCGGAAACGTCGGGGGTGACCGCTCGGATGCCGGCTGCCGTCGCGACCTCCGCCACGGCGGACCGGGGAAGCCGGGCGGCGAAGCCGTTCACGATCGGCAGCCGCATGCTGATGGTTCCGCCGACGGCAGAGACGGCGGCCCGCGCCGCAGCTGACGCACCGGGGTCGGCTTGGACGATGACCTTGACGGAGGACTCGTTCCCGGAGGCCGCCCCCGCTGCGGCAGGTGACGCACCGAGGGCTGACAGCGCCAGTGCGGCGGCTGCGATGCCGGCGACATGACGGGCCAGTGCCGACCCCGGCGTTGTGGTCGCGCCTACCGCACGAGCCATGGGGGTTCCTTCCTTGCCGACCCGCTGGAAGCCGTGGTCGACTGGGCTGGCGGTTGCACAGTGTGACCGAACGCACACGATGTCGCTACACGGTGGCGGTGGAAGCATCGCACGGTCAATCGTCCATTGTGCGTAGTTCGTTGTAGCTATACAGCGAAACGCCGCAGCTGCGTCGACCCGTGTGCAGGTCGTTGACATTGGGCCACCCGGGCGGCAGCCGGCCGCGGGACGCGACGGCGCAGGCACTCACCTCCCGGTCCGGCGGGCCCGCGCGCCTTACAGTGGCGAAAGCCCCTCACCGCTCGCCAGCACCGCCGAGACCCGCCGGAGTACCCCTCGTGTCCGTCCCCGGCCCCGCCCCTTCTCGTCAACTTCCGGTGGCACTCAACCCCCGGCAGCTGCGCGCGCAGCACTCGGTCGGCGTCGAACGCGCACTGCTCACCCTCGGCGTGCTGGTGTTGGCGGGTGTGCTGCTCGGCGGCCTGCTCGCCCTAGCCGCGCGGGCCCTGCTGCCGGACCAGGAGCCCGCCGTCGGCTCCGGTCCCATCCCGGGCACCACCAGCGCCGGCGCCGCCACCGGTGCGCCGTCCCGCTCTGCCGCGCCGCCGGCAGCCGGTGGCGGGGAGCTACGCCCGCAGAGTGTGACCGCCTACGACCCGCAGGGCGACGAGCGCGAGGGCAACGCCGCCGCCGACCGGGCCATCGACGGCAACCCTGACACCGCCTGGGCCACCGAACGCTACGAGAACCCGCAAATGAGGGGCCTGAAGGATGGTGTCGGGCTGATGGTCGACCTCGGTGCGGAGCGGCAGGTGAGCGCGGCCACGGTTCGCCTGGCAGCGCCCGGCGCCTCGATCGAGCTCCGGTCGGCGGAGACGGCAGATGCCGACGTGGATTCGACCCGGTTGCTGGCTGAGGTGACGGACGCAGGCGAGACCGCAACCCTGACCGCCTCCGCACCGGCTACCACGCGGTACGTCGTCCTGTGGCTGACCGCGCTACCGGCCGCCGACTCAGGATTCCGGGCTGAGATTCGCGAACTGACCGTCCGCGGCTAAGCGGGGTTCCGGCATGGCCAAGGGCGATGGTGACGGCTGGGTCGAGTGCGCTCAGGGGCACCAGCACTGGGGTCTCTTCGGCGCCGCCGGCCTGCTGCTGCGGTACACCGATCCGGCGGGAGCTCGGGAAGTGCTGCTCCAGCACCGGGTGGGCTGGAGCCACCATGGCGGCACGTGGGGGGTGCCGGGTGGCGCCCGTGACAGCGGCGAGACGGCCGTCGAGGCGGCGATGCGCGAGGCCATCGAGGAAACCTCCCTCGATGCCGGCCGTGTCCGTGTCACCGGCAGCTACCGTGACGATCACGGCGGCTGGGACTACATCACCGTGCTGGCGGAGACCGATTCGCGGCTGGGGACCGTCAGCACCAGCGAGAGCGAGGAGATCCGGTGGGTGCCGGAGGGGGACGTGACCGATCTGCCGCTGCACCCCGGATTCGCCCAGAGCTGGCCCCTGTTACAGCAGTGACGGCTGGACCCATCCGTGCCCAGAGGGCGGCTCGCGGCGAAGGGGCGGGCTGCCCTCCGAGCCGCCACGGCCTAGTGGGGGCGCGGCTCAATGAAGAGCGGATCGTTGGGGTCGGGAGCGCTGTTACCGGGCGCTCCCTGCAGTGCCCCGAGGGTGGTGTCGTCCAGGATCGCCTCACCCCCGGCCGGCGTCTGCTCGACGGCCTCGAACGCCGGGTACGCCGGTCGTTGCAGAGCATCGGCGATCCGCCGCTCTTCCGGGGTCAGGTCTTCGGCGCCGTCCTCAAATGAGGGCTGGTCAGCCATGTCAACACCTCCGCACGTGTTCTTGAACGTCAGGGTGCGCGCTGCTCCCCCGGCATGGCAACCGTCCATTGGAAAGTTATCAGCCGAAATGTCCCTCGGGCAGCGCGGCCGATCCAACCGCGGGACGCACCGACCGCAGAACGGAGCGGCTCAACTCATGAGCGACGCTGCCGCCGCTGCTGCTAGCGGCACGCCCGGGCCGCCGATCCCTGCGAGAGGCGTGGACCCGGTCAATCGTCGAAGC
Source organism: Actinomycetota bacterium (assembly GCA_030773415.1). GTDB lineage: Bacteria > Actinomycetota > Actinomycetes > JALYNC01 > JALYNC01 > JALYNC01. Next base: position 8,383 of record JALYNC010000163.1, on the reverse strand, counting down.
CGAATTCCGACCGGCGCAGGTACGCGGACTCCTCGGGCGTCGTCCACGAGGCGCGCAGCACTTCACCACGGAGCCGGAACCGGCCGGCGGCGTAGTCCTCCAACTCCCGCTCGATGTCCTGATGACTCACATGCCCTACCAGCGAGTCGGAGACTTCGCCGTCCACGGTCCAGAACAGCCCTAGCAGGTCGCTTGGGCGGCCCCAGCGGGTCCACCACCACCATCCGGACTCCGCCTCGGCGTACGCGTCGATCCGCACGAGAAGCAGCCCGACCTCGTCCTCGCCGCGAAACAGCCGCGCGACGCGGTCGCGGTACGGCTCAAGCCCCGGGTCGGGGACGTGTTGTGAGAAGTCCGGCTGGCGAGGCACCTGCCGATCGTCGGGGACGACGCAATGCCGGCGCCAGGCATTTACGCCGGAACGCCTAGTCGGCCTTCCCGACGCCTACCGGGCACGAAACACCCGTGCCGCCGATGCCGCAGTAGCCGTTGGGGACCTTGTGCAGGTACTGCTGGTGGTAGTTCTCGGCGAAGAAGAAGTTGGACGCCGGCGCGATCTCTGTGGTGATCTCGCCGTAGCCAGCCGCCGCCAGAGAAGCGCCGTACGCCTCCCGAGACCGCTCGAGGACCTCGCGCTGCGCGTCGTCGAAGTAGTACGCCGCAGAGCGGTACTGAGTGCCGACGTCGTTGCCCTGCTGCATGCCCTGAGTCGGGTCGTGGGACTCCCAGAAGATTTTCAGCAGGTCCGCGTAGGAGACGACGTCCGGATCGAAGACCACCAGCACGGCCTCCGTGTGACCGGTGCGACCGCTGCAGACGTCGTCGTAGGTCGGGTTCTTGGTGGTGCCGCCGGCGTAACCGACGGCCGTCGTGTACACGCCCGGCGTCTGCCAGAAGATTCGCTCGGCACCCCAGAAACAGCCCATGCCGAAGATGGCGCTCTCCAGCCCCTCCGGGTACGGCGGAGCGAGCGGGGCGTCGTGCACCGCGTGCTTGTCGGCAACCGGGATCGCGTTCGGACGGTCCGGCAGTGTCCGGTCGCGGTTGGGCATGGAGTACTTGGTGAAGAACACGTCGGCCACCTTCTGGTCGGGTTACCGCTACAACGGTGGGCGGACGCGGCGCTGTTCCAACGGCCACCCGCGGACGCTCACCCCTACCCGCCGCCTTCACAGGCATCCCGGCCCGGGCAGGCAACCTGGTCCTACAAATACAGCCCCGTGCCGCCGTCGAGCCGCTCGGAGGCGACGGCGTGGATGTCCCGTTCGCGCAGGAGCACGTACTCGTTGCCATGCAGCTCCACCTCCGAGCGCTCGTCGGGGTCGTAGAGCACGCGATCACCGTTCTCGACGCTGCGCACGTTGGCGCCGACCGCCACCACCCGCGCCCAGGCCAGTCGTTTGCCGACTTGCGCCGTCGCCGGAATCACGATGCCGGCACCGGAGCGCCGTTCGCCGGCCTCGCGGTCCACATCGACCAGCACCCGGTCGTGCAACATGCGGATCGGCAATTTCCCGTTCGGCGCGTTCGTCACGGCCCCCGACGGTACCCGGGCCTGGTCGTCATGGCTGCGGCAGCGATCGGCCGGCAGACTGCAGGCAGGCCTTCAGCTGCGCCATGCCCTCGTCCAGGCTGATCCGGGGGCCGTAGCCGAGATCCCGGCGGGCCGCCGAGATGTCGAACCAGTGCGCCGTGGACAGCTGTCGCGCTAGGAACCGGGTGATCGGCGGCTCGTCGCTGCGCCGGGCCAGACGCCACGCCAGCTCAGCCCCCGCGCCCGCGACGTACGCGACCCGCGGCGGAACGGACGCCGTGACGGGGGGCAGCCCGGCGGCGTCCAGGATCCGGTTGATCATCTTCGCCACCGGGAGCGGCTCGCCCTGCGAGATGAAGTACGGCCGCCCGGCGCAGGCCGCGTCGGGGGCGAGCCGGTCGGCGGCGAGCAGGTGCGCCTCGGCAGCATTGGTGATGTAGGTCGTGTCCATCAGCGCCTGACCGTCCCCGACCAGTCGCAGCCGCCCGCGGCGCGCGCGATCCAGAATCCGCGCGGTTAGCTGAGTGTCGCCGGGCCCCCAGATCAGATGCGGCCGCAGCGCCACGGTGGCCAACTCGGCCGTGCTGGCGGAGAGCACCATGCGCTCAGCCACGATCTTGGTTGCCGGGTAGGCATCGCTGTGCACGGAGGCATACGGCGCCGACTCGTCGACCCCGGCCAGATCCGTGCCGGCGTGCACCACGCTCGGGCTGCTCGTGTAGACCAGCCGCCGGACGCCGTGCTGGTGGCAAGCGGTCAGCACGTTCGCGGTTCCCTCGATGTTCGCGCTGCGGAACTCGTCCCAGCTACCCCAGATGCCGGCGCGTGCCGCCACGTGAAACACCACGTCGCAGCCCCGGACGGCGGCCGCCACGGCCACCACGTCCGCCACGTCACCGCGCAGCGTCTGCACACCCAGCCGGCGCAGCTCGGGGTAGTCGCCCCGGGAGAAGCAGACCACCTCGTCGCCGCGGGCCACCAGCTGACGCACGATCGCCTGCCCCAGGAAGCCACCGCCGCCGGTCACGAGCGCTCTCACCGCGACTTCTCCACCCAGCCGGCCAGCGCCTCACGGTCGATCTTCGAGTTGTGCCTGATGTCGACCGGCAGGCCCGGCGAATAACGAACAGTCTCGATCCGGGCGCACGACGGGTCGGCGGTCCCCATGGCGAGCAGCTCGGCGGTCAGCTCGTCGGAGCCCGACATCCCCGGCTCGAGCTCCACGACGAGCACCGGCTCCTGGCTGGGCGGGGGACCGATGCCCACCAGCGCGCACCGCCGGACCGACGGGTGTGCGTTGTACACCTCCTCGACCGGCACGCTGTACAGGGTGAGCGGGCCGCCCGCAGCCATGCACTGGACCCGGTGCACTTTGCGTCCGTAGAACCACAGCCGGCCCTCGCCGTCCATCACGCCCAGATCGCCCATCCGGTGCGCGACGGAGCCGTCCCAGTCCAGCTTTGCCGCCTTGGTGGCCGCCGGCCGATCGGCGTAGGCGGAGGTCACATTCGGGCCGCGGACGACGATCTCCCCCACCTCCCCCGGCGCCACCAGCAGGTCGTCGGTCAGCCGGTCCAGCGGCTCATCGGTGACCCGAATCAGGGTCAGGTCCACCCCGGGCACCGGCCGGCCGACGCAGATTCCACGCTCAGGCAGGTTCAGCAGTTCGGCGCTGCCGATCGTCGTCACGGGCAGGGCCTCGGTCGCCCCGTACGGGGTGTGGACCTGGGCGCCGTCCCGGAGCATCCCCAGCACCCGCCGCTGCACCGAGCGGGGCACCGGGGCGCCGGCGGAGATCACCCGGGTGACCGTCGGCAGGTGCGCCCGCGTCACCTCGCCCCAGCGGCTGACCGTGTCCAGCAGCGCCGGCGAGCCGAAGATCAGCGACGCGTTGTTGCGCACCACCGCCTCGGCCACCCGGGTGGGGTCGACCTGTGCCGGCCGGGTCGGGTCCATCAGCGGAATGACGGTCGAGATGCCCAGCGCGGGGCCGAATAGCGCGAACGGCGGGAAGGTGGCGACGCTCACCTCCCCCGGCTCGATGTCGTACAGGGTGCGCAGCAACTCGACCTGGGCCACGAAGTGCTGGTCCTGGTACTCCACGCCCTTCGGCCGGCCGGTGCTCCCGCTGGTGAACGCGATCGCCGCCGTCGCGGTCGGATCCCACCGGGGCGGGACGGTCGCGGGCCGATCGGCTCCGAGGCGCTCGAGCGTGCGCAACGTCCGCCCGCCGCCCGGCACTGGCAGGCCCACCGTCACGTGCACTTTCGCGGTCGGGGACCAGCGCAGGGACTGCCGGGCCGCGTGGGCCTTGCGGACCCCGATGAACCCGCCGGGGGCGGCTTCGGCGAGGCAGGCCTTCAGATGCTGACGGCCGATCCCCGGGTCGATCAGGACCGGCACGGCGCGCAGCCGCAAGAGCGCGAAGGTGAGGGCGAAGAAGTCTTCGGTGGGCGGGACCATCAGGACGGTCCGCATGCCCGCGCCGATGCCGACCTCGAGCAGGCCGGCCGCTATCGCGTTCACCCGGCGGTCCAGTTCGGCGAAGCTGGTGGCGTGGAAGGCCTGGCCGCGCGGCAGGATCGTGGCCGGGCGTCCCGGATCGGCGGCCGCCGCCGCGGCCAGCATCCCGTCCAGCGTGGCCGGCTCGTCCTCCTGCCCGCGCGCCGCTTCGGGCGCGGGCGCGCCGCCGCTCACGACGCCGAAGTCGCGGTGAGAAATGAGACCACGGACGCGACGATACGGCCGGGCTCGTCCTCCAGGACGTAATGACCGGCGTCGGCGTAGCGCTGCACCCTTGCGTCGGGCAGTAGTTGTTGCCAGCGCGCGAGAATCCGCTCGTCCAGCACGAAGTCGCGCATCCCCCAGCAGATCAGCGTGGGCCGGCCGGAAAGCAGCGGCAGCCGCTGCTCGATCCGGGCGAGCGGCGCGTACGCGGGGTGGGCGGGGCGGGTCGGGATGTCCCGGATGAACTCGTGGACCGCCACGCGGGTGCTCGGCGAGTCGTACGGTGCCGTGAGACCGCGGCGGGCCTCCCTCGGCAGCCAGCGGCGCGCCGTGCCGAACACCGTGGCGCCGCGGGCGAAGGCGTTCCCGTACCGCACGGCGAGCGTTCCGACGACCGGAGCTCGCGCGAGCCGCAGCGCGACCGGCAGCGGCTTGCCCGGCGGCAGCGGAAAGGCGGCGGTGTTCAGCAGCACCAGCCGGTCGACCCGGTCGGGGTGCTCCACCGCCCAGCCCAGGGCGATGGCACCGCCCCAGTCGTGCACCACCAGGGACACCGGCCCGTCGGGCACGACGGCGTCCAGAAATTGCCCGAAGTCGGTGATGCGCCGGGCCAGCGTGTGCGGGTAGGGGCCGGCGGGCGGCTTGTCGGAGCGACCCATGCCGATGTGGTCCGGCGCGATCGCCCGCAGTCCGGCGGCCGGCAGCGCGGCCAGCAGTGAGCGGAAGTAGAACGACCATGACGGGTTGCCGTGGACGCACACCACGGGCGGGCCGTCCCCGACATCGACGTAGGCGAGGGTCAGTCCCTCGATGTCGATCGAGCGGGACGCCGGCAGTCCGGGGGTTGCTCCCCCGGTCACCAGACGATTTCGGCGGCGGCGGCGTTGATGCCGCTTCCCGAGGCCATCAGCATGACGCGGGACCCGGCGGTGATCGTGCCGTCGTCCACGGACTTCGACAGCACCGTCGGCACGGAAGCGGGGCCGATGTTGCCGTGCGTCGGGAAGATCAGCGGGAACTTGGCGGTGTCCAGGCCGAGCGTGTCGCAGACGGCGCGGGTGTGCACGGCGCTCACCTGGTGAATGGCGAAGACGTCGATGGCCTCCGGATTCCAGCCGAAGGTGTCCACCGCCTCCTTCCAGGTCAGCGCCGCCATCTCCACACCGGCGATCAGCAGGCCGCGGGTGTCCGTGCGCATCTCGTCGACCTGGCCGGTGCACAGCAGGGCGTGCTCGGTGCCGCTGCGGCTGAGGCCGCCGAGGAACTGGTGCTCGCCGTACGGGCTGTCGCTGGCGACCCCGGCCCGGGACAGCACCATGGCGACGGCGCCGGAGCCGACCGTCAGCGTGGCGAACTGCTCCCGGAACATCGCCTCGTCGCAGGTGTCCGCGGCGAGCCGGGCGATCGTGGCCTCGACCGCGAAGCGGCTGCTCTCGGCGTTGACCACCAGTCCGTGATCGATCTCACCGCGCTCGATCATGGCCGCAACCAGGTTCATGCCGTTGACGAAGCCCAGGCAGGCGCTGCCGACGTCGAAGTTCCCGGCGTCCGCCGGCAGGCCGAGCCGGCCGTGCACGATGCTCGCCGTCGACGGCTCGATGTAGTCCCGGGACACAGAGGTGTTGATGAGCATGCCGATCTCGCTCTTCGGCACGCCGCTGCGCTCGAGTGCCAGCTCCCCGGCCTCGGCTGCCTTGGCGCTCGGCAGCGTGCCCGGATCCCACACCCGGCGCTCGCGGATGCCCGACAGCTCCTCGAGCAGCCCTCGGCGAACCTCGAGCCGGTCGAGCGTGCGCGCCAGCTGCTGCTCCATCTCAGCGGAGGTGACGACGTGCGGCGCGTCCAGGTGCCCCAGGCCGCTGATGACGACGTCGTCGTAACGCTGGGTCGCGTGAGGCGCTCTGGGCACGTGGGATCTCCGAGGGTCAGTTCGCAGCGTGGGCCTGGGGCGGCGGACCTTTGAAGTGGAAAGGTGCGCCGGTGGAGCGACAGCCTACGTCGCGCGAACGCACACGCTTGGGCGACGCCGCGGTCGGCAACGATCGCCGCCGCGTGCTCGTAGGCGACTGTGGGAGACAGGGCAAGCGGCACGAGTCCCGGGGCGGGCGGTGCTATGCGATCTCCCGGTCGCTGAGGCCATCCGACGGGACGGCGATGCGTTCGCGCGCGCTGTGTAGCGCAAGCACCGGGAGACGGCCGAACGAAGCAAACTGTCACTGCTGAGCAAGGCGTTTTACCCGCGACGCAGCGGCGGGGACGGGCCGCGCGGCCGCCTCCGGTCAGGACGGGCTGACGCGCTGCCTGTCGCTGGCCTGCGCTGACGACATCCGGGAAGGCGCCTCGCCTCGACGCACGAGCACAAAGAGAGCGGCGACCGCGACCATCAACGAGCCGAACGCGCGCAACAACCACTCCTGCGAGCGCTCCAGCGCTGCATATGCGGCAGGCGGTGGCACGTCCGTCGCCGGCGGACCGGCGGGATCAGAGGCCGAGCAGGTAGTCCCGCCGCGCCTGCAGCTGCCGCAGCGTCGCCCGCGCAGACGGCACGCCGCCGTGCTTCGTGCGCAGTTGGGCATGGATGGCCGCATGCGACCGGCCGGTCCTTGCCGCCACTTGAGCCACCAGTGTGTTGATCTCCCGCCGGAGCGCTGCCACCTGGGCCGACGTGGCCTCGGAGGGGCCCTCGGTGGCGGAGGAGGCGGGGGGCCCTGCTGCGGCGGCGCCGCCCGGGTGTTCCGCTGCGGGCCCCCGATCCCGCACCTCTCGGCGCCGCAGCAATGCCGCGGTCTGCTCGGCCGAGAGCAACCCGGGCAGGCCGACGAAGTCGGCGTCCAGCTCGTCGAGCTCCAACGCCTGCTCACCGGTGTGCGCAGCGCCGTCGAAGATCAGGTGAGCGAACTCCGCCTGGGCGTCGAGAAACTCGGCCCCCTCCCGGCTTCCGCCGTCCGAAGGGGTCGCCGGCAGCGGGTCGAGCAGGCCACCCTCGTCCTGCACCGGTGGGGGCGCCAGCACGTGGTTGCGCTCCTGCTCCAGCGATGCCGCGTGCACGAGCAGCGGCTTGACGCTCGGCAGGAAGACGGTGGCGGTCTCCCCCGGACGCCGGGCCCGGACGAACCGGCCGGTGGCCTGGGCGAAGAACAGCGCGGTGCTGGCGTTCGTCGCGTAGACGCCCACGGCGAGTCGGGGCACGTCCACCCCCTCGGAGACCATCCGCACGGCGACCATCCAGCGGTCGGCCGAGGTCCGGAAGGACTCGATGCGATCGCTGGCCTTCGGATCGTCGGAGAGCACGATCACCGGCGGGACGCCCGTCTGCTGCTCGAGAACTGCGGCGTAGGCCCGGGCGTCGGCGTGGCCGGAGGCCAGCACCAGCCCGCCCGCGTCGGGCATGCCGGCCCGGCGCACCTCGGACAGCCGCTCGTCGGCCGCGGCGAGCACGTGCGGAATCCAGCCGCCACGCGGGTTCAGCGCGGTCCGCCACGCCTGGGCCACCACGTCGGACGTCGACGGCTCGGTCAGCGAGGCGGCGATCACCTCGCCCGCCGAGTTACGCCAGCGGGAGACGCCGGCGTACGCGGCGAACATGACCGGCCGCACCACCCCATCCCGCAGCGCCTGCCGGTAGCCGTAGGTGTAGTCGGCCCGGCTGCGCAGGTCGTCGCCGTCCCGCTCGTAGTGCACGAACGGGATGCGCTGCACGGCGGAGGTGCGGAAGGGGGTGCCCGTCATCGCGAGCCGGCGGCGGGCGGGGTCGAACGCCTCCTTGACCGCCTCACCCCACGACAGGCCGTCGCCGGCGTGGTGGATCTCGTCCAGGATCACCAGAGTCTTGCGGTTCTCGGTGCGTGCGCGGTGCAGCATCGGCGCGGCAGCGACCTGCGCGTAGGTGACCACGCAGCCGGCGAAGTCGGTCGAGATAGGGCCGGCGCTGTTGCTCAGCGAGGGGTCGAGGGGCAGGTCGTCGTCGTTGGCGGCCGCCGCCCACTGGGCGCGCAGGTGATCAGTGGGGGTCACCACGATGACCCGCTGGATCACCCGGTCGGCGAGCAGCCTGGACGCGACGGCGAGCGCGAATCGGGTCTTACCGGCGCCCGGCGTGGCGGTGACCAGGAAGTCCTGGGC
>JALYNC010000162.1 GCA_030773415.1 Actinomycetota bacterium | reverse complement strand
GGAACCCTAGATCAGGGTTCCGGGCCGGAGGGGTGAGAAGGCCGGCCTGTGGGGCCAGCCCCGAATGCTTTCTTCAGGCGTCCTTGCTGATGTTCTTGGTGAAGTGGTGGGCGCCGATGGACATCCGCTGCCGCATGTAGAAGCGGTGGGCGTCGAAGCGCTGCACACCGGAGTCAAGCTCGATGGTGGCGCAGTCCGCGTCCTTCGCCTTCTGCTCCAGGTACTCGAACAGCGCCTGTCCGGTGCCACGGGACCGCACGGAGGAGTTCGCCACGAGGGCGTCGACGTACAGCTTGCGGATGACGGTGGTGGTCGCAAGGATCCGCCAGCACACCACGCCGGCGAGCGCCTCCTCGTCGCCCTCGCCGTCGTAGGCGGCGGTCAGGCGCAGGCCCTGCGGCGCACCCTCCGCGTACACCGCCGCGAATGACTCGGCGTCGAGGTGGGGGCGCAACTGCACGAGCACGGGCAGCACGTCGGAGTTGATGAGCGGATCGCCTGGGTCAATGTCCACAAATCGCATGGTCGGACACCCTAGTGGGTCCGTTGTGCCAATGGCTTACACGTCCCGCCTGGGCCGGACAGGGTCGTGACCGTCACCCAGTGGTCAGCCGGAGTCGTGTCCCAGCCGTAGCGCACCGGCCAGCCGCGGAACTGATCCGGCAGCGCGGTGCCGATCCGCTGCCGTAGGGCGGGGGCGATGTCGTCGTCCGCGACGAACAGCAGCACCCGCGGCCCCCAGCCGTGGTCGGTAGACCTGTGCGTGTCGTAGCCGAGCACGTCCGAGCCCCAACCCAGCAGCGCTGCGGCGTGCTCCTGTCCGGTCAGCAGTGCTCGCAGCACCTCCCGATAGAAGGCGCCCGACAGCTCGCCGGCCGGCACAAACGTGGGAGGCATTCTGGCGATGCTCCCACTCCGCCGGCCTGGCCAGGGCGATTTAGAGTGACACATCATGCACTCGGGTGCATACTTGCTGCATGGGAATCTCTGCAGCGGTTGTGGGTGCCAGCGGCTACGCCGGTGGTGAGGTGCTTCGCCTGCTGAACGGCCATTCCACGCTGGACGTCGGCGCCGTGGTTGCCCACAGCAACGCCGGTCGTCCGCTGGGCGAGCTGCATCCCCAGCTCGTCGAGCTCGCCGGCCTCGAGCTGCAGGCGCTGGAGCCGGGCGTGCTCGACGGCGCGGACGTGGTGTTCCTTGCCCTGCCGCACGGCAAGTCCGGCGCCGTCGCCGCCGACCTGCCCGAGGGCACGGTTGTCATCGACCTCGGTGCCGACCACCGGCTCGCCGAGGCTGCGCAGTGGAGCCGGTTCTACAGCGGCGAGCACGCCGGCACCTGGACCTACGGGCTGCCCGAGCTGCCCGGCGCTCGCCGGCAGCTGGCCGGTGCCAAGCGGGTGGCCGCTCCCGGCTGTTACCCGAGCGCCGTCGGCCTCGCCCTCGCCCCGCTGTTCGCCGCCGGTCTGGTGGAGCCGGCGGACGTCGTCGTCATGGCAGCCAGCGGGACGTCCGGCGCGGGCCGGTCGCCCAGCCTCAACCTGCTCGGCAGCGAGGTGATGGGGAGCCTTTCGGCGTACAAGGCCGGCGGGGTGCACCAGCACACCCCCGAAATGGTGCAGACCCTGAGCGCCGCCGCCGGCACCGCCGTGTCGCTGTCGTTCACCCCCGTGCTGGCCCCCATGCCGCGCGGCATCCTCGCCACCTGCACCGCCCGGCTTACCGCGGGCGCGGACGTGGAGGCATTGCGCCAAGCCCTGACCGCCGCCTACGCGGACGAGCCGTTCGTGCACGTCCTCCCTGAGGGTCGCTGGCCGTCCACCGCGTCGGTCTCCGGATCGAACAGCGCCCATCTGCAGGTGGCTGTCGATGCGGCCGTCGGGCGGGCGGTCGTGATCGCCGCCATCGACAACCTGGGCAAGGGAGCGGCCGGCCAGGCGATCCAGTGCGCCAACATCGCGCTCGGCCTGCCCGAGACCGCGGGCCTGTCGATCAACGGCGTCGCGCCGTGAGGGAGCACTCCGGCGCATCCCCGGCCGCCCCCGAGCCGGTTGCCTCCGAGCCGGTCGTGCCCGAGCCGGCGGTGTCCGAGCCGGCCGCCCCAGAGTCTGCCCAGCTGACGGCGGAGCGGCTCGCGCCCCAGGTGAAGGCCGCCGCCCTGGTGGAGGCGCTCCCGTGGCTGCGCCGGTTCTCCGGCCGCACGGTGGTGGTCAAGTTCGGCGGCAACGCGATGATCGATGAAAAGCTGCAGCAGGCGTTCGCCGAGGACATCGTGTTCCTGCGGTACGTCGGCCTGCGGCCGGTCGTGGTGCACGGCGGCGGCCCGCAGATCACCGAGCACCTCAACCGCCTCGGCGTGGAGAGCGTGTTCACGGGCGGCTTGCGGGTCACCACCCCGGACACCATGCAGGTGGTCCGCATGGTGCTGGTCGGCCAGGTCAACCGCGACCTCGTGGGGCTGCTGAACGCGCACGGACCGTTCGCGGTGGGCATGTCCGGGGAGGACGCCCAGCTGTTCACCGCGGAACGCCGCGGAGTGGTGATCGACGGTCAGGACGTGGACGTCGGCCAGGTAGGGGAGGTGACCGAGGTCGAACCGGGCGCCGTCTGCAGTTTGCTGGAGGACGGCCGCATCCCGGTGATCGCCACGGTGGCCCGGGGGGTCGGCAACGAGATCTACAACGTCAACGCGGACACCGCCGCGGCCGCGCTGGCCGTCGCGCTCGAGGCCGAGAAGCTGATCGTGCTCACGGACGTCGAGGGCCTCTACGCCGACTGGCCGCGCACCGACTCGCTGATCAGCCGGCTGACGGCCGACGAGCTGGAGAAGCTGCTGCCCACGCTGTCCGAAGGCATGATCCCCAAGATGGAGGCCTGTCTGACCGCGGTCCGCGGCGGCGTCCCGCGCGCGCACATCCTGGACGGGCGGGTGCCGCACGCCCTGCTGCTGGAGATCTTCACCGACTCCGGCATCGGAACCATGGTCACGGCCGAGAAGGAGACGGAATCATGAGCGTGCTGCTGTCCCGGTGGAGCTCCGCCCTGATGGACACCTACGGCACGCCGCCGCTGGCCCTGGTCCGCGGATCCGGAACCACCGTGGAGGACGAGGACGGCAACACCTACCTCGACCTCATCGCCGGCATCGCCACGACCTCGCTGGGGCACGCCCATCCCGCGGTGCTGGAGGCGGTCAGCCGGCAGCTCGCCACCCTCGGGCACGTGTCGAACCTGTATGCGAGCGAGCCGGCCATCACCCTCGCCGAGCGGCTACAGGGGCTGCTGGGCCGGCCCGACGCCCGCGTCTTCTTCAGCAACTCCGGCGCCGAGGCGGTGGAGGCGGCCGTGAAGCTGGCCCGTCGCTACGGCGGCACGGCGAGGCCGCGGATGGTGGCCGCGACCGGCGCCTTCCACGGCCGGACGCTGGGCGCACTGGGCATGACCGGTCAGCCGGCCAAGCGGCAGCATTTCGAGCCGCTTCCCGGGCCCGTCACGTTCGTCCCGTTCGGCGATCTGGACGCACTGGCGGCGGCCGTGGACGACACGGTCGCCGCGGTCTTCCTGGAGCCGATGCTGGGGGAGGGCGGCGTCGTTCCGCTACCTGGCGGCTATCTGGCCGCCGCCCGGGAGATCACGTCCGCCGCCGGGGCGCTGCTGGTGCTGGACGAGGTGCAGACGGGGATGGGCCGCACCGGTGCCTGGTTCGCCCACACCGCCAGCGGCATCACCCCCGACGTCATCACCCTGGCCAAGGGGCTGGGCGGCGGATTGCCGATCGGCGCCTGCATCGGCATCGGCAAGGCCGCCACCGTGCTCGGCAAGGGTGAGCACGGCACCACGTTCGGCGGCAATCCGGTGGTGTGCGCCGCGGCGCTGGCGGTGATCGACACCATCGAGTCCGAGGGTCTGCTGGACGCGGTGGTCGAGGTGGGGAACCGGCTCACCGCCGTCGAGCACCCCGCGCTGGCCGGCACCCGGGGGGTCGGGCTGCTCCGCGCGCTGGTGCTGCACCACCCGGTGGCGCCGGCCGTCGAGTCGGCCGCGCGCGACGCCGGCTTCCTGGTGAACGCGGTCGCACCGAACGTGATCCGGCTGGCCCCCGCCCTGATCCTGTCCGCCGCCGACGCCGACAGCTTCGCGTCCGCCGCCCCCGGCATCCTCGACGCCGCCACCAAAGACATCCATGTCTCCGCCTGACGGCACATTCGTGTCTCCGCCTGACGGGACGTCCATGTTCTTCCGTGACGGCTGCGCCGCCGGAGCGGGTGTCGCCCAAGCCGGGGCCGGCCGCGAGGATGCGGTGAGCCCGCTTCGGCACTTCCTGATCGACGACGACCTCGAGCCGGCCGAGCTGCTCGCCGTGCTGGACGAGGCCGACCGCCTCAAGGGCGACCGCTTCGGCTCCCGCCCGCTCGCGGGCCCCCGGTCCGTGGCGGTCATCTTCGAGAAGGCGTCCACCCGCACCCGGCTGTCGTTCGAGGTCGGCATCGTCGAGCTGGGCGGGCACCCGGTCATTCTTGACGTCCGCGCCACCCAGATCGGGCGGGGCGAGACGATCGAGGACACCGCCCGGGTGCTGTCGCGGTACGTCAGCGCCATCGTGATCCGCACGTTCGGCCAGGACCGGATCGAGGCGCTGGCCGCGGCGGCGACCGTGCCCGTGGTCAACGCGCTGACGGATCTGGCCCACCCGTGCCAGGCGCTCGCCGACCTGCAGACGATTCGCGAGCACCTCGGCCGGCTGCGGGGCGTCCGGCTCGGCTACGTCGGCGACGGCAACAACATGGCGCACTCCCTGCTGCTGGCCGGTGCGGCCGCCGGCCTGGACGTACGCGTCGCCACGCCGCCGGGCTACGAGCCCGACGCCGCCATCGTCCAGCGGGCCGGCACGCTCGCCGCCCGGAACGGCGGACGCGTCTGGTGCGGAACGGACCCCTACGCCGCGGCAGCCGACGCCGACGTGCTGTACACGGACGTCTGGGCATCGATGGGCCAGGAGGACGACGCAGCACGTCGCCTGCCTGCCTTTCAGCCGTACCAGGTGAACGCCGACCTGCTCGCTGCCGCGTCGCCCGAGGCGATCGTGCTGCACTGCCTGCCGGCGCACCGCGGGGAGGAGATCTCCGCCGAGGTGATCGACGGCCCGCGCAGCGTCGTGTTCGCCCAGGCCGAGAACCGGCTGCACGCACAGAAGGCGCTGCTGTCCTTCCTGCTGGCCGGCCCCGGTCAGCCGATCGCTGACGGCGGCCGACGATGACCTCGCCTCCGCTGCGCGAGCGCCCCGGCGCCGGACCGGCCGCCGCGCCGTTGACCAAGACGGCCCGTCAGGCCCGGATCACCGTCCTGCTGGAACGCTCGGCGGTGCGCTCGCAGACGCAGCTGGCCCAGCTGCTGTCCGACGAGGGGATCGCGGTCAACCAGGCCACGCTGTCCCGTGACCTGGAGGAGCTGGGCGCGGAGAAGAGCCGCCGGCCGGACGGCACGGTGGCCTACGCCCTGCCCGACGCTGCCTTCCCGCCCCGACTTCGCCAGCTCGAGGGCGGCTCGCGACTCACCCGCTTGCTGGCCGACCTGCTGGTGTCCGCCGAGGGGGCCGGACAGCTGGCGGTGCTCCGCACACCGCCGGGGGGTGCGCACCTGCTCGCCTCCGCCCTGGACCGGACAGCCTTTCCGGACGTCATGGGTACGGTCGCCGGGGACGACACCGTGCTGCTCGCCTGCCGCACCCCCGACGGCGGCCCGGCCGTCGCGGCGGAGGTGCTGGCGCTCGCGGCCGGCTCCCGCCTGTGAATTGGACCGAACGCTCCGCTCGTCCAACCAGTACCGCTCGTCCAACCAGCACCGCTCGTCCAACCCAGTACCGCTCGTCCACCAGTACCGCTAGTCCAACCAGTACCGCTCGTCCGCTCAGAACAGCTCGCCCGATCCGTACGTCTTCTTCGATCAGTACAGGGAGCACCACATGACCGACCGCGTCGTCCTCGCCTACTCCGGTGGCCTGGACACCTCCGTGGCGATCGGCTGGATCGCAGCCGAGACCGGGGCCGAGGTGGTCGCGGTGGCCGCCGACATCGGTCAGGGCGGCGAGGACCTGGAGGCCATTCGCCGGCGTGCCCTGGACTGCGGCGCGGTGGAGTCCGTCGTGGTGGACGCTCGCGCCGAGTTCGCGGAGAACTTCGTCGCCCCCGCCATCGCGGCCAATGCGCTGTACCAGGACCGCTACCCGCTGGTCTCCGCCCTGTCCCGGCCGCTCATCGCCCGCCACCTCGTGCTCGCGGCGGCGCAGTTCGGCGCCAGCACGGTCGCCCACGGCTGCACGGGCAAGGGCAACGACCAGGTGCGCTTCGAGGTGGCCATCGCCGCCCTGGCGCCGAATGTGAAGGTCATCGCGCCGGTCCGCGACTCGGGGATGACCCGCGACAAGGCCATCGCGTTCGCGGAGGAGAAGTCGCTGCCGATCGACGTGTCGAAGCGGTCGCCGTACTCGATCGACCAGAACCTGTGGGGCCGTACCGCCGAGTGCGGAATCCTCGAGGACCCGTGGGTGGAGCCGCCCGCCGACGTCTTCGTCTACACCGCCGACCCGCTCGCCGCCCGCGAGCCGGACGAGGTGACGATCACCTTCACCGACGGCGTGCCAACCGCGCTCGACGGACGCCCGCTGGCCCTGCCGGAGCTGATCGCCGAGCTGAACATCCGGGCCGGCGCGCACGGCGTCGGGCGCATCGACCTGATCGAGGACCGGCTGGTCGGCATCAAGAGCCGGGAGATCTACGAGTGCCCCGCCGCCATCACGCTGCTCACGGCGCACCGGGACCTCGAGGACCTCACCGTCGAGCGGGAGCTCGCCCGGTTCAAGCGCGGCGTCGACCAGCGCTGGTCGGAGATGGTGTACGACGGCCTGTGGTACTCGCCGCTAAAGCTGGCCCTCGACGGCTTCATCTCGGACGCCTCCCGCCATGTCAGTGGGAACGTCCGGGTGCGCCTCGCCGGCGGCTCCGCGCAGGTGATCGGCCGGCGCAGTGATGCATCGCTGTACGACTTCTCGCTGGCGACGTACGACGTGGGCGACCAGTTCGACCAGCGGCTGGCGAAGGGGTTCGTCGACCTGTGGGGCCTGCCGACCCGGACCTGGGCGGCCCGCGAGGCCCGGCTGGAGAAGGGCGAGTGACGCAGGTGACCACCCGGCTGTGGGGTGGCCGGTTCGCCGGCGGTCCGGCCGAGGCGCTGGCCCGGCTGTCGGTCAGCGTGCACTTCGACTGGCGGCTGGCCGGCTACGACCTGCAGGGCTCCGTGGCACACGCTCGTGTGCTGCATCGGGCCGGCCTGCTCGACGGCGGCGAGCTGGAACGGATGGTCGCCGCGCTGGAACAGCTGCGCGCCGAGGTGCTCGCCGGCTCGCTGCAGCCCGGCCCGCAGGACGAGGACGTGCACACCGCCCTGGAGCGGCTGCTGATCGAGCGGCTGGGCGAGCTGGGCGGCAAGCTGCGCGCCGGACGCAGCCGCAACGACCAGGTCGCCACCGATCTTCGGCTTTACCTGCGGGACGCCGTCCGCCAGCTCGTCCGTGCCGTGGCGGAGCTCGAGGAGGCGCTGACCGAGCAGGCCCGCGCATGCGGCGAGACGCCGGCTCCCGGCATGACGCATCTGCAGCACGCGCAGCCCGTCCTCTTCGCCCACCAACTGCTGGCGCACGTGCAGGCCTTCGCCCGTGACGTGAGCCGGCTGCGCGACTGGGACGCGCGCACGGACGTGTCGCCGCTGGGCTCTGGAGCGCTGGCCGGCTCGTCGCTGCCGCTCGACCCGGTGGGGACGGCCGCGGAGCTCGGCTTCGCGGCGGCAGCGGCGAACTCCATCGACGCGGTGAGCGACCGGGATTTCGTCGCCGAGCTGCTGTTCACCATCGCGCTGATCGGCGTCCACCTGTCCCGGTTGGGGGAGGAGGTGGTGCTGTGGTCGACCCGCGAGTTCGCCTGGATCGAGCTGGACGACGCCTTCGCCACGGGATCGTCGATCATGCCGCAGAAGAAGAACCCGGACATCGCCGAGCTGGCGCGCGGCAAGTCCGGCCGCCTCATCGGGCACGTCGCCGGCTTCCTCGCCACGCTCAAGGGGTTGCCGCTGGCCTACGACCGGGACCTGCAGGAGGACAAGGAGCCGATCTTCGACGCGCTCGACACGCTGATGCTGGTGCTGCCGGCCACCGCCGGAATGATCGCCACGATGCGGGTGCGCACGGACCGGCTGGCCGCGGCTGCACCGCAGGGCTTCGCGCTCGCCACCGACGTGGCCGAACAGCTCGTCCGCCAGGGGGTGCCGTTCCGGGAGGCCCACGAGATCGTCGGCCGGCTCGTCGCCTCCTGTGCCGCCGCTGATCGGGAGCTGGAGGATCTGAGCGCCGGCGAGCTGCTCGCCATCGATCCCCGGCTGGGGGAGCAGGTGCGGGGCGTGCTCTCCGTGCCCGGAGCCCTCGCCGCCCGGTCGGCGTACGGCGGTACGGCGCCGGAGCGGGTCCGGGAACAGTTGGGCGACCTGGCAGCCACCGTGGCCGAGCATCGAGCCTGGGCCGCCCGGGAGTGACGCTGCCGCGCGCGTTCTACGACCGGCCGGTGCTGGACGTGGCCCGAGACCTGCTCGGCACCGTGCTGGTGCGGCGGACGGACGCGGGCGTGGTCGCCGTCCGGCTAACCGAGGTGGAGGCGTATGCGGGCGAGACCGACCCCGGCTCCCACGCCTTTCGCGGGAGCACGCCGCGCAACGCCACGATGTTCGGCGAGCCGGGGCACGCCTACGTCTACTTCACCTACGGCATGCACCACTGCGTGAACCTCGTTTGCGGTCCGGCAGGGGAGGCGCGGGCCGTGCTGCTGCGCGCCGGCGAGGTCGTGGAGGGGGTTGAGCTGGCGGCGGCACGACGTGGCCGCGCCGTCCGGCCGCGGGACCTCTCCCGCGGGCCCGCCCGGCTCACCGTGGCGCTCGACATCGACCGGCAGCTGGACGGCGTGGACGTCTGCGACCCGGCGGGCCCGTTGCACGTCCGCGCCGGTCCGGAGCCAGCCGCCGATCGAGAGCCGGCAGCTGGTCCGGAGATCGTGGCCACGCCGCGGACCGGGGTGTCCGGGCCGGGCGGCTCGATCCCGTGGCGCTTCTTCCTGTCCGGCGAGCCCTCGGTGAGCCCGTACCGACCGGCGGCGCCGCGCCGTCCGCGAACTCCGGCCTGAACGGGCTGGGGTAACGGCAAGGGGCCGGCCGCTCTCTACGATCGACGGCATGCCTGCTGCACCTGAGCAACCTCCTGGCGACGGATTGACTGCCGACGCATCTCCCGCCGACCAAGAAGCACCCGCCGGACCACCCGGCGCCGACCCGCCCGAGGCGGCCCTGGCGCAGGCGGCCACGCCGGACGCCGGGCAGGCGGCGGCCCCCCTTCCCGCGGAGCTGCAGCACGCCCTCGAGCTGCTCACGTGCGGCACCGCGGCGGTCTCCCCGGACGGAGGTCTGACGGCCAAGCTGCTGAGCGCCCACCGCGAGGGGCGGCCGCTCCGGGTGAAGCTGGGCATCGACCCGTCCGGCAGCGACCTGACGCTGGGGCATGCGGTTGTGCTGCGCAAGCTGCGCCAGTTCCAGGACCTCGGCCACCTCGCGGTGCTGATCGTCGGTGACTTCACCGGTCAGGTGGGGGACCCGACCGGCAAGTCCGTCGTCCGGCCGGCCCTGTCGGCGGAGCAGACCTCGGCCAACGCGGCGTCCTACTTCGATCAGGTGATGCGCGTCCTGGACGCCGAGCGGGTCGAGGTGCGCCGCAACTCCGAGTGGCTGGCCGCCATGTCGATGACCGACGTCATCCGCGAGGCCCGGCAGCTGACCGTGGCGCAGCTGATGGAGCGCGAGGACTTCTCCCGGCGATTCCGCGAGGGACGCCCGATCAGCCTGGTCGAGTTCCTATATCCGCTGCTGCAGGGCTACGACTCGGTCGCGGTCCACGCGGACGTCGAGCTCGGCGGCACCGACCAGACGTACAACCTGCACGTCGGGCGGGAGCTGCAGCGTGCCCACGGCCAGCCGCCGCAAGTGGTGCTCACGGTGCCGCTGCTCGAGGGGCTGGACGGCGTCCACAAGATGGGCAAGTCGCTGAAGAACTACGTGGCCATCGCCGAGCCCCCGGCGGAGCAGTTCGGCAAGCTGATGTCGATGCCGGACACGCTGGTGGAGCGCTACGCCGTGCTGTGCACCGACCTGCCGACGGCCGAGGTGGAACGGCTGGCGGCCGCGGCCGCGACCGGGGGGCCGGACGCCGCCGTCGCCAAGCGGGCCGTCGCACGGCGCATCGTCGAGCAGTACGCCGGAGCCGAGGCGGCGACAGCGGCCGAGGCGGCCTTCGATGTGCGCTTCAAGGAGCGTTCCGTGCCGCAGGACGCGCCGTCCGCACCCGTGCCCGCCGGCGACCCGGTCCACCTGCCGGCCCTGTTGAGAACGATCGGGCTGGCCAGCTCGTCCAGCGAGGCGCGGCGGCTGCTGGACTCCGGCGCCATCCGGCTGGACGGGGACGCGCTGCCCCCGCGGGAGTACGACCTGCCCCGCGAACGCCTCATCGGCGCGGTGCTTCAGGCTGGACGCCGGCGAGCGGCCAGGCTCGTGGAGCCTGCCTGACGTCCTGTCGGCGCCGCATCCCGGCCGGGGTTGACGTGCCGGAACCGGGCATGTACTGTTTGTCTTGTTCGCGGGGATCCGGACGCCGCGCAGGTTGCGGTCGGCCAGCGAACCACCGGTGATCAGTAAGCCTGGCTTCGCGCTGGAGGCGGACGAACCGGTCACTCGAAGCCGGTTAGACAGACGGCAACACAGTGAGCTACAGTAGTGGAGTTGCCCCCGAGTGCGGCTGAGAGGCCGCCGACGGTGAGCATCCGCTTCTTGAGAACTCAACAGCGTGCCAAAAGTCAGTGCCAATTGTTTAACCCTGTCCGTGTGGGTTGGCGTTCCCGTCGGGTTCGTTGCAGCCACACGAGCAGATTCCTTTGGTGAAGACA
>JALYNC010000161.1 GCA_030773415.1 Actinomycetota bacterium | reverse complement strand
GCTCGACATCCCGGTCTTCCACGACGACCAGCACGGCACGGCGATCGTGGTGCTGGCCGCGCTGATCAATGCCCTGCGGGTCGTCGACAAGCCGCTGGAGAGCTCGAAGATCGTGATCTCCGGGGCCGGTGCCGCGGGCACGGCCGTCACCAAGATCCTGCAGACCGCCGGCGCCCGCAACGTCGTGGTCTGCGACGTGCAGGGAGTCGTGCACTCCGGACGCCCGGACATGCACCCGTACCTGCAGCAGCTGGCCGAAAGCACCAACCCGGAGGGCCTCACCGGAACTCTCAAAGAGGCGGTGCGGGGTGCGGACGTCTTCATCGGATTGTCGGTCGGCAATGTGATCGACGGGGACGACGTGCAGGCCATGGCCGAGCGGGCGGTTGTGTTCGCCATGGCGAACCCGACGCCTGAGATCGACCCTGCAGTGGCCCGCCGGTACGCCGCGGTGGTGGCGACCGGGCGCAGCGACGAGCCGAACCAGATCAACAACTCGTCGGCGTTCCCCGGGGTGTTCCGCGGGCTGCTCGACGCCCGTGCCACCAAGATCACCGACGAGATGAAGGTCGCTGCCGCCCACGGGCTGGCCGCGGTCGTCTCGGACAGCGAGCTGCACGCCGACTACATCGTGCCCAGCGTCTTCCACCCGGAGTCGACGAAGGCCGTGGCGGACGCGGTGCGGCACTCGGCGGAGGCGGCCGCCGGCTAGCAGCCTCGGCTGGGCGTCAGATGTCGGCGCGGCCGGCCGCTACCAGGGCCGCCCCGACGATGCCCGCGTTGTTGCGCAGCTGCGCCGGGACGACGGGGACCCGCACGTTGAGGTGGTGCAGCCACTTGGCGCTCTTCTTGCTGACCCCGCCGCCGATGATGATCAGGTCGGGCCAGATCAGCGCGTCCAGGTGGTCCAGGTAGCGGTCGACGCGCGCGGCCCAGTCCTCCCAGGACAGCTCCAGGCGCTCGCGCACCGCTCCCGAGGCGTTGAGCTCCGCGTCGATTCCGTCAATCTCGATATGGCCGAGCTCGGTGTTCGGCATCAGCCGGCCGTCGAGGAAGACGGCGGTGCCGATGCCGGTCCCCAGCGTCACGAGCACCACCACGCCCCCCTGACCCCGTCCGGCGCCGAAGCGCATCTCCGCGACACCGGCGGCGTCCGCGTCGTTGAGCACCACCGACGCCGGCTGCCCGGTGGCCTCGCGCATCACCGCCACGACGTCCGTGCCGATCCACGAGGCGTCGACGTTCGCGGCGGTACGTGCCACACCGTCCTTGACGACGGCGGGGAACGTGCAGCCGAACGGGCCCGACCACTCCAGCTGGGCAAGCAGCTCGGTGACCCGGCCGGCCACCGCGTCAGGGGTGGACGGTTGCGGGGTGTCGAAGCGGTGCCGCTCGCTGAGCAGTTCGCCGGTGTCGAGATTGACGCGAGCGCCCTTGATGCCGCTGCCGCCGATGTCGACGCCGACGCCTTCTGAGAGGCTGCTGTTCCCGGTGGTGGAGCTCATGCCTGCCTGCCGCCTTCCTCTCGGTGGCGGAAGTGTCCCACGACGCTGGACCGGGTAGCTACGCTGCCGTAACCTACGCTCGCGTAACCAGCGCTAAAACCCGAACCAAGGACGCCGTCTATGCCACAGCTCACCCAGGGACAGCTTCTCGAGGAGCTGGAGCCGACTGTCGCCAAAAACTTGGACCGCCACCTGTCGGTGGCCAAGGAATGGATGCCCCATGACTACGTGCCGTGGGACGAGGGCCGCAACTTCGCCGCGCTGGGTGGGGAGGACTGGTCTCCGGAGCAGTCCCGCATGTCCAAGGTGGCCCAGACGGCCCTTGAGGTGAACCTGCTGACCGAGGACAACCTGCCGTCGTACCACCGCGAGATTGACAACCGCTTCGGGCGCGACGGCGCCTGGGGCACCTGGGTGCACCAGTGGACCGCGGAGGAGGGGCGTCACGCCATCGTCATCCGCGACTACCTGGTGGTGACCCGCGCCGTCGACCCGATGGAGCTGGAGCGGGGCCGGATTTCCACCATGCAGCAGGGATACGACAGCGGCGGCAAGGGCGTGCTGGACTCCATCGCCTACGTCTCCTTCCAGGAACTCGCCACGCGTATCTCCCACCGCAACACCGGCACCTTCACCGGCGAGCCACTGGCCGAGAAGCTGCTGGCCCGGGTGGCGGCGGACGAGAACCTGCACATGATCTTCTACCGCGACCTGCTGCGGGCCGCTTTCGAGGTGGACCCGGATCAGGCGATGGCCGCGGTCACCAAGGAGGTCGTGAACTTCGAGATGCCCGGGTCGAACATCACCGGCTTCACCCGCAAGGCGGCGGCGATCGCCAAGGCCGGCATCTACGACCTGCGCATCCACCACGACGAGGTCGTCGCCCCGATCCTGCGCCACTGGGGTGTGTGGGAGATGACCGGTCTCGGGCCGGAGGGTGAGCAGTCCCGGCAGCGGCTGGCCGAGCACATGGAGCAGCTGGACCGGCAGGCCAGCCGGTTCGTCGAGCAGCGGGCGGCGGCAGCCGCCAAGCTGGCGGAGCGTCAGGCGGCCGGGGCGGCGGTGTGACGTCCCCCCTCGGTCCGGTCCAATACGGCCGGGCCGAGGCGGCTATCTGAGCGTTCAGTCGAGCCGGCGCAGCTCGCGGCGGTAGCGGTCGGCGTTCTCGACGTACCAGGCCACCGTCTTGGCGAACGCCCCCTCGGGCACGTAGTTCTCCCGGATCTTGGCGGGAACGCCCAGGGCGATGGCCCGCGGCGGCACCGTCTTGTTGTTGCTCAGCACGGCGCCCGCTGCGACCAGGGCGCCCCGGCCCACCCGGACGCCATGCAGCAGTACCGAGCCGGAGCCCACCAGGCATTCCTGTTCGACGGTGCACCCCTCGAGGTGGGCGGCGTGCCCGACGACACAGTCGGGCCCGATGAGCGTCGGAAACTCCGCCGTGGCGTGCACGATGGTGCCGTCCTGCACCGAGGTCCGAGCGCCGACCGTGATGCCGCCGTAGTCGCCGCGCAGCACCGTTCCCGGCCACACCGACGCGCCGGCTCCGAGCGTGACGCGGCCGATCACGACGGCGTCGGGGTGGACATAGGCGGTCGAATCGATGTCGGGGGTGGCGTCACCTAGGGCGTAAACGGGCACAGCGAACCTCTCGGGTATGGTCCGGAACCGCTCGGGCACGGAGGACGTCATTCAAGCGGACGCCGGATCGTCCCCGGGGTGCTGGGCCAGGCAGCCGGTGGGTGCCGCTCGGGAAGCAGATCCGCGAACAGAACGTCAGACGGCGCAGGACGGAAGCGAAAGCCGGGCACAGATTCGGCCTCGGAGACGTTATCCCGGTCTCTCCACATCGAAAGCGAAGGCCAATGGCAACTGATTACGACACTCCGCGGACCAACGACGACGAGGTCGGCGAGGACAGCCTGGAAGAGCTGAAGGCGCGCCGCGCCGAGGCGCAGGCCGGCACCGTCGACGTCGACGAGGCCGATCTGGCGGAGTCCCTGGAGCTACCCGGGGCGGATCTGTCGGGTGAAGAGCTCACCGTGCGGGTCATGCCGCGGCAGGCCGACGAGTTCACCTGCTCGAGCTGCTTCCTGGTGCACCACCGCAGCCAGCTGGCCAGCGAGCGCAACGGTCAGTACGTCTGCCGGGAATGCGCAGCCTGAATCGCGCGTAAGCGCCACCTGACGCCAGCGTGCCGACAGCGGACGAGCCGGCCGGCGCCGACGGGCAGCGGCCCGTCGGCGGCTGGCTGCCGCCTGCCCAGCAGCAGCCTGCGGATCGGGCTGCAGCGGCGGACAGCGTTCCCGCGCTGGTGGAACGGCTTTTGCAGTCGGAGTCGCTGGGACCAGCGGCTCGGGCACGACTACTCGCCCGGCTCGCCGCACTACTGGGCTCCAGCGCCCGGCTGGCCGGCGCCGGGGCGGTGACCGGCGGCCGGTGGCTGTCCGAGGTGGTCCTCGAGACGGCGGCCGCGATACCGGTGCGGGACGCGGCCGCACTGCGGGCCTCCTACCCCGGACACACCGAGGACGAGCTGGCGCAGGCTCTCATCGGTGCGGCCAGCCGGGCCACCGCTGCCGTCGGGGCGGCAGGTGGCGCACTTGCGGCCGCGGAGTACGCCGCCCCGCCCTCGATGCTCGCCATGCCGATCCAGCTGGCCGCCGAGACGGTCGCGGTGGTCAGCATCGAGCTCAAGCTGGTGGCCGAGCTGCACGAGGTCTACAGCGCTGCGGTCACCGGATCACCGGCGGAGCGCGCTTTGGCGTACGCGATGTCGTGGGCCCGTCGGCGCGGAGTGGACCCGTTCCGGACCGGCGCCATGCCCACCATCCTCGGGACGGCAGCTCGCCGCGAGCTCCGCCAGCAGATCTTGCGCCGGCTCGGCCGCAACCTGTCGACGCTGGCGCCGTTCCTCGCGGGAGCCGTCGCCGGCGCTGAGCTGAACCGGCGGACAACGCGCCGGTTGGGCCAGCTACTGATCAACGACCTGCAGGCGCAGCGCCGCGGCTGGTTTCGCCCTTAGCAGGACACCTGGTAACCGTCGCGGCGGCTGCACAGGTCGCACCGCCGGCAGGGGATGGGCACCGGCTCGCCGAACACGTCCAGCAGTCGCGCCCGTCGGCAGTCCGTCGCCGTGAGGTAGGCCGCGACTTCCGGAGTAGCCGAGGCGATCTCCGACTCGAGGACGAAGATTCCGGCGGCGATGTCGTACGCCCGGCGTCCGCTCAGCGAGCTGAGGGCCGCATGCAGCGCTTCGAGGCTGGGCGGGGGCCCGGCTAGGTGGACGGCCCGCACCCGTGCCCGGCCGAGCTCAAGTGCGGCGCCGAGGGGGGCGACCACGGCGTCCAGCCGTCCCGACCGGTAGGAGGCCAGCGCTGAAGCCACCCGGCCGGTACGCATTTCGGGGGCGACCGCGGCTGTGCGCAGGCCGCTGCGCTCCAGCGCTGCCGCGATGCGCTCGGCCCGTTGCCGGTCGGGGGCCAGTACGAGCCCCGGACGCGCCGTCCGCAGCTGCGCGGCCAGCCGCGCCCGGCGATCGCTCTCGCTGGCGCTGATCTCGACCGTCAGGTGCACGCGCGGAAGGTCGAAGCCGCCGCCGACCAGTACCGGCGTCCGCAACGCCAGCCGCTGCTGCAGCGCCTGACGCCGCGCGGGCCCGGCCGGCCCGCAGATCGCCAGCAGTGGAACGTCGCCGGTCAGCTGCCGAACGGACGCCACGGCGGTGGCGTCCGCCGGCTCCAGCTCGCCCGGGGCGTCCAGCACCACCAAAGCGGGCGAGGCCTCACCCAGATGCTGGGCCACGCCAGGAGCGGTGAGCTGGCGCGGCCGGTAAAACAGGACGTCCGGTGCGGCCGTCGCCTCGGCCGCCATCGCGGCCAGGTCGGCAGGGCCGGGCGGGCGAGCGGTGAGCTCGGGGGGAGCAGTCGCCGTCCTGGCCGCCGGGGCGCCAGGAGCAGCCGAAGCCCGTGGCAGCTGCGGCGACCTTGGCGTCCGCGGCGCGAGAACCGGCGGCTCCTCGCCGACGTCCGCGTGCGGGCCCGCCGCCGGTGACAGCCACAACGTCGGGCCGCGGCCGGTCAGCGCCGCCAGCAGCGCCGCCGTCGTGCCGCCGTAGCCGGCCGGAGTGGCCAGCAGAACGTCGTGCCCGCGCCGCACGGCCACAACGGTCTCGGCCTGCCCCGGCCGTGGATGGGCGTACCCCAGGGCGAGCAGCGCCTCCGCCAGGGCGAGCTCACGTCCCCGGACCGGCCAGGTCGGGTACACCGGGGGCGGCCACAGGTACGGCAGATCGTCCGGCACGTCGGGGAAGTAGGCGCGGTAGTGCTCGGGCTCCTTCTGCACCAGTGCCGACCGATGGGACAGGTGCAGGGGCGCGGATCCCAGCCACTGCGGCACCTGCCCCCGCCTGGTCAGGTCCCCGATGTCCGGAGACCGGGCGCCGGTGAAGGCCAGCATCGACTCCGCCACGGTGTCGGCGAAACCCCGGCGGCTCCACTCGTCGCACATCGCCAGCCCGTACGCCACCAGAGCGGGCACGAATCCCCGCCACATCCGCACGGCGGGGTGGTTCTTCCAGCCGTAACTGGCGAAGGTCAGCGCACGCAGCACCTGGTACGTCTCGACCCGCTGCTTGCCGAGCCGGCGATCGTCGAGAACCACCGCGCTCGCCGCGAAGTCGGCGTACGGCAGGAAGGTCTGCATCAGTGGCGGCCGGCCGTTGCCGGCACCGACCGGATCAGCTGACCTCCTCCACCCCGGGCGGCAGCGTGCCGTTGGCCCGCTTCCACACCTGTGCCGCCTGGCGGGCCGCGACCATCCGCGCCACC
This sequence comes from Actinomycetota bacterium, assembly GCA_030773415.1. GTDB lineage: Bacteria > Actinomycetota > Actinomycetes > JALYNC01 > JALYNC01 > JALYNC01. The sequence continues at coordinate 17,272 of JALYNC010000161.1, read as the reverse complement.
CCCATGGCAGCGCCGGTCAGCGACGCCCAGGCCAGGCCCTCGGCCCAGGTGGTGCTCGGGGAGGCCGGGTTCGCCGGCGGATTCTTGCCGGTCACCCGGGCCCAGAGCTTGGCGAGGACCTTCCGGGTGGCGGTACCCGCCAGTACGGCGCTGACAGTGCCACAGATCTTCCATTCGGTCTCGGTGCGACCCATGCTGCTCCTCGGACGTGGTCGTTCCTGCTCTGGCCGTGGCGGCAGGGGACGTCATGTCGCCGACGCTCCGGCCGCCAGTTCTTGCCCCGTGCCCGATCTCGCGCCGCTGAACCGAGCGATCAGACGGCGGCGCGGGCCCGCTCGATGGCGGCGGCCAGCTCGGCCGGTCGACGCGAGCCCAGCAGCCAGTACGGGGTATCGTCCTCCGGATCATCCACCTCGACCCGGACCGAGCCGGGCAGCCACGGGCGGGTGACGGTGTACGCCGCGGCATCGGCCTCCCGCCCCATCGCGAGCGAGGTCGATCGCCGATCCAGGACGCGCAGCCCGCCGGTGTGGTTCAGCGGCAGGACCGCGGGGCCGGCGTGCAGATTGCCCTCGACCACGCGGATGCGCGCCGATCCGATCGAGACCAGCAGGGCAGTGGCGGCCGAGCCGAACACCAGCACGGTCGCGATTTGTGCCGCCCGTGGGAGGCCGACAGCGAGCTCCACCGTGAATAGCGCGACCAGTGCCGCAGCGGCCGGCCACCACCACAACGGCACGCTGAGCCGTTCATCGTGCGTCGCCGCAGTGTTCACGGCAATCACGGTAAGCCCGTCGTCCGCGACGGGCCCACCGGCGGTAATGTCGCCACCCATCGTCCGGCTCAACGCGGGTCGGACCCGCCGAACGACACCGCTTCGGTGTCCGTGGAGGTCCGGGTGGAGATCGAGCTTCAGCTGCTGAGCTCGGCGGTCGGCGTGCCGGCGTACGCCCATGCCGGTGACGCGGGAGTCGACCTGTGCACGACGGCTGACCTGACGGTCGCTCCCGGGCAGCGGGTGCTGGCGCCGACGGGGATCGCCCTCGCCATTCCGGACGGGTACGCCGGGTTCATCCACCCGCGGTCGGGGCTGGCCTCCAGGCACGGCCTCACCGTCGCTAACGCGCCCGGAACCATCGACAGCGGGTACCGGGGAGAGATCTCGGTAGCACTGGTCAACCTCGACGCCTCCGACCCGGTCGTGCTGCGCCGCGGCGACCGGATAGCTCAGCTGATCCTTCAGCGCGTGGAACGTGTCGAGTTCCGTCAGGTGGAGAGGCTCCCCGACAGCGGGCGCGGCTCTCAGGGGTTCGGTTCCACCGGCGGGTACGTCGCCTCAGGTAACCAGGCAGGCTTGCGAACGCAGGCCGCCTCCAGCAACCGGGCCGGCTCGCGGACGCAGGCGGCCTCCGGTAACCAGGCAGGGGAGAGCAATGGTGTTCGGTCGTCGGCGTAACGACGAATCCACGCCGGCCGAGTCATCGGCCGAGCCGACGAACGGCGGCAGGAAAGAGCCGGCGGCGACCGACGAGCCCGGCATTCAGGGGGATATGGCGCCGAGCGAGCAGGCCGCAGGGTCGCAGGAGGCAGGGTCGGACCTGTCGGCCGGCGTCGCCCAACCCGGACATCCGCACGGCCCGTGGGACGCGGCGGACGCCCCGGACGACGACGTCTCCCGGCTCGATATCGGCGGCTTGCGCATTCCGGTCATGGGAGAGCTCGAGGTGCGCATCGAGGTGGGCCAGGACAACCAGGTGGCCGGCGCCACCCTGGTCTCGGGGCCAAGCTCGCTGCAGCTGAGCGCGTTCGCTGCCCCCCGGCGCGAGGGCCTCTGGGAGGAGATCCGGCAGGAGATTCAGGCCGCCCTTACGCAGGCCGGTGGCACGGCGGAGGAGGTGTCGGGGCCGTTCGGCGTGGAGCTCGCCGCGCGGGTCCCGGGGGAGGTCACCGGCCAGGGGCTCGTAGCTCGTCCCGCCCGCTTCGTCGGTGTGGACGGTCCCCGCTGGTTCGTGCGGGGTGTCTTCACAGGGCCCGCGGCGACGGACTCCGCGATCGCCGGGCCGCTGGAGGAGGCGCTGCGCGCTCTCGTGGTGGTGCGGGGCAATGAGGCCATGGCTCCCCGTGATCCCCTTCCGCTACGGGTACCGCGCGAGGCGCTCGAGGCGGCTGCCGGTGCCGGTGCCGCGACCGGCGAGCCTCAGGAGCGGTCGGGTCCCGACGTCGGTCCGTTCGAGCGTGGTCCGGAGATCTCCGAGGTCCGCTGAGCCGGACCGCCCCGCGGCCGCAGGACCCGGATGTCACACTGAATACAGCTGCAGTGCAGAACGCGCCGGGCGACACGAGCACCGGCGCAGGTGCCGATGCGAGCCGCGCCGGCACCTTCGGGGTACGGAAGGAACTGGGGTGCCCGACGAGCTGAGCTCCGCGTCGCCGCAATCCGCAGCCGACGTGCTGGCGCCGACGGGGCGGCTGCGCCGGGCACTGCGCCGGCTGTCCTCCCAGCCGGAGGCGCTGGACGCCGAGGTGCTCCAGGAACAACTGGCCGATGCCGGCGCGACGCCCGTGGCCGCCTGCGGCGACCGCAAGCGGGTGTGCCTGGCGGGCACTCTGCGTACCGTGACGCTGCGCCCCCGGGGCGGCGCGCCGGCCCTCGACGCCGAGCTGTGGGACGGCTCCGGCACCGTGACGCTGGTCTGGCTGGGCCGACGCCGGATCAAGGGCATCGATCCTGGCCGGTCGATCGTCGTTCGCGGCCGGGTCAGCGTCATCGACGGCCAGCGCACGATCTTCAACCCCACGTACGAACTGCGTCCAACCGGCTGAGGCCGTCGCGTCAACTTCCTGGGGCCTCGCGGGGCACCTGGCTGGGAGATACACCCTGGCCGAGCAGCTCGCCGAGTAGCTCCTCGGCCTCGGCGGTCGCCATAAAGAGCAGCTCGTCCCCGCCCTCCAACGGGTCGTCCGGGGACGGCACGAGCACCCGCCCACTGCGCAGGATCGCCATCAGCGCCGTGTCGGTCGGCCAGCGCACGCTGCCGAGCCGCGAACCGACGAGCGGCGCGTCGGTCGGCATGGTCATCTCGACCAGGTTCGCCTCACCGTTGCGGAAGCTCATCAGCCGGACCAGATCGCCGACGCTGACGGCCTCCTCGACCAGGGCGGACAGCAGTCGCGGCGGCGAGACCGCGGTGTCCACGCCCCAGGACTCGTTGAACAGCCACTCGTTCTTCGGGTGGTTGATCCGGGCCACGACGCGCGGAACCCCGTACTCGGTCTTGGCGAGCAGGGACACCACCAGATTCACCTTGTCGTCGCCGGTGGCGGCCACCACCACCTGGCACTCCTCGAGCCGTGCCTCCTCCAGGGCGGCCAGCTCGCAGGCATCGGCCAGGAGCCACTGCGCGCCCGGAACGGTGTCCGCCTTCAGCGACCGGGGGTCCTTCTCGATCAGCAGCACCTCGTGCCCGTTGCCGAGCAACTCCAGGGCGATCGAGCGGCCGACGTTCCCCGCGCCTGCGATGCCGACACGCATCAGCGCCGCCCTGCCGGAGCGCCGCCGATGGCCTTCTCGACCCGTTCCAGGTCGCCCGTCGCGGCGAGCACGTGCACCACATCACCTTCCTGCAGGACCCATGAGGGCGTCGGAATGCTGGCCTCGCCGAGCCGGGTCACGAAGCCGATCCGGATGCGGGCCGACTCCTCCAGTTCGGTCAGTTCTCGCCCGATCCAGCCCATATCCGGGCTGATCTCCGCCAGCACGACGCACCCGCTGGGGTCGCGCCACTGCGGCTCCGAGCCCTCGGGAAGCAGGCGCCGCAGCATCCGGTCGACCGTCCAGCGCACCGTCGCCACGGTGGAGATGCCGAGCCGTTCGTAGACCTCGGCGCGGCGCGGGTCGTAGATCCGGGCGACGACGTTGCTCACGCCGAACGTCTCCCGTGCCACCCGGGCGGCGATGATGTTGGAGTTGTCGCCGCTGCTGACGGCCGCGAACGCGGCGGCGTGCTCCACGCCGGCCGCGATCAGGACGTCCCGGTCGAACCCCACGCCGGTGATCCGCTTGCCGTCGAACTCAGGGCGGAGCCGGCGGAACGACTCGGCGTTCTGGTCCACCACGGCCACCGAGTGCCCGAGATCTTCAAGGCTGTGGGCCAAGCTCGAACCGACACGGCCGCAACCCATGATCACGATGTGCACTGACCGTCCTCCCGGGCGACGTCGCCGACAGGTCGTCGCCGGAATTCACGCTACTCCGTGTCGCCCCCGGCGGAGCCCGTCGGGGCGAGGGGGACCCGTACGATTTGGACGTGGCAACGTCCCCGGACCTGTTCAAGCGTCTGTTCGTGGGACGGCCGTTACGCAGCGACCGGCTGGGCGAGACGGAGCTACCCAAGAAGCTTGCGCTTCCGGTCTTCGCGAGCGACGCGCTGTCCTCGGTGTCCTACGCCACCCAGGAAATCCTGATCATGCTGTCCATCGCGGGCACGGCGTTCTATTCGATGACGCCGTTCGTGGCGGTCTCTGTCGTGGTGGTGATGCTGGTGGTGGTCGCCTCCTACCGGCAGAACGTGCACGCCTACCCCAGCGGCGGCGGTGACTACGAGGTCGCCAACACCAACCTCGGCCCCTCGGCGGGGTTGCTCGTGGCCAGCGCGCTGCTGGTCGACTACGTGCTGACCGTGGCAGTGTCCGTCTCGGCCGGGGTGGACAACCTGATCTCCGCCGTACCGGACCTGGGAGATCATCGGGTCTCGTCGACGCTGCTGGTGGTCGCAGCGATCACCTTCATGAACCTGCGCGGCGTGCGTGAGTCCGGCACGGCCTTCGCCATTCCCACCTACGGCTTCATTCTGGGGATCTCGTTCCTGATCGGTACGGGCCTGTTCCGGCTGGCGGCTGGTGACCCGCTACGGGCGGAGAGTGCGGGCTATCAGATCCGTCCGGAGAGCGAGAGCCTGACCGCCCTGGCGGTGGTCTTCCTGGCCATGCGTGCGTTCGCCTCCGGCTGCACGGCTTTGACCGGTGTGGAGGCCATCAGCAACGGCGTGCCGGCCTTCCAGCGTCCCAAGAGCCGCAACGCTGCCACGACGCTGGCCTTGATGGGCGGCATCGCGATCACGATGTTCTCCGGCGTGACGCTGCTCGCGATGGCCACCGGCGTGAAGATCGTCGAGCATGACGCGACGCACCGGCTGATCGGCTTCACCGGTGACCATCAGCGGACGGTGATGGCGCAGCTCGGGGCGGCGATATTCGGTGACGGTTCACTGGGCTTCTACTACGTCCAGGCCGTGACCATCCTGATCCTGGTCCTTGCCGCCAATACCGCGTTCAACGGCTTTCCGGTGCTCGCCAGCATCCTCGCGCAGGACCGGTACCTGCCGCGGCAGCTGCACACCCGTGGTGACCGGCTCGTCTACAGCAACGGCATCCTCGTGCTGGGTATCGCGGCGGGGCTGTTGATCTTCGTCTACGAGGCCGACTCCACGCAGCTGATCCAGCTCTACATCGTCGGCGTCTTCGTGTCGTTCACGCTGAGCCAGACCGGCATGGTGCGGCACTGGAACCGCCTGCTGCGCACCGAGACGCGGCCGGGCCGCCGTCGCCGGATGCGCCGGTCCCGTGTGATCAACACCGTGGGCGCCGGCCTGACGGGCACGGTGCTGGCTATCGTCCTGGTCACCAAGTTCGTGCATGGCGCGTGGCTGGTCGTCGTGGCGATGCCGATCCTGTTCGCAATCATGCGCAGCATCCGCAAGCACTACGACGACGTCAGCGTCGAACTGACGCCGGACGAGGAAGACCCCTTGCTTCCCTCGCGCAACCATGCCGTCGTCCTGGTGTCCAAGGTTCACAAGCCGACACTGCGCGCCCTTGCCTACGCGCGGGCTACCCGGCCGTCCACCCTGGTGGCGTTGACCGTGGACGTCGACAGTGAGGACACCCAGGCCATTCAGGAGGAGTGGGAACGCCGCGACGTGCAGGTGCCGCTGGTCGTGCTGAGCTCCCCATACCGGGAGATCACCCGCCCAATCCTGGACTACGTGGGCCGGGTGCGGCGGGAGAGCCCGCGGGACGTGGTCACGGTCTACGTGCCGGAGTATGTCGTGGGCCACTGGTGGGAGCAGTTGCTGCACAACCAGAGCGCGCTGCGGCTCAAGGGCCGGCTGCTGTTCCAGCCTGGGGTGATGGTCACCTCCGTTCCGTGGCAGCTGACTTCGTCGGGCCGGGTCACCGACACCGACGACCGTCGGCCGGCCGGCGTGCGCGGACCGGCGCCAGGAGGCTGGACGCCCGACGACGCCGACGAGGGGCCGTGACGGGGAACGCTCCGCGGTCCTCGCAGCCCGGCGACCTGGCCGGCGTCCGGTTGGAGCTCGACGTCGAAGCCGTTGGCGGCGGTGGCGTGTGCATCGCCCGCTCCGAGGGGCGTGTGGTGTTCGTGCGGCACGCCCTCCCCGGTGAGCGGGTGACGGCGGTGGTCACGTCCGGAACGGCGGGAAGCCGCTTCCTGCGCGCCGATGCCGTCGAGGTCTTGCGTGCCTCACCGGACCGGGTGGAACCGCCGTGTCCGTACGCCCGGCCCGGTCGCTGCGGCGGCTGCGACTGGCAGCACGTGTCGCTGCCCGCCCAGCGGCGACTGAAATCGGAGGTGATCGCCGAGCACTTCCGGCGGCTGGCCGGGCTCGACGTCCGCGTCGAGGTGGAGCCCGTGCCTGGAGACGACGACGGGCTCGGCTGGCGCACCCGCGTGGGGTTCGCCGTCGACCGCGGCGGACAGGTGGGCCTGCGGCGTTACCGCTCGCATGAGATAGAGCCGATCGACCGCTGCCTCATCGCGTCGCCCGGGGTCACCGAGGTGGGCGCGGAGCGCCGCCGCTGGCCGGGTAGCGCCGGCGTGGAGGTGCTGGCCGCGCCTCGTACGGGAGACAAGGCCGTGGTGGTGACGCCGGCGGACGGCAGTGGACCGCCGCACGTCCCGCCGCTGGACGCGGCCGTCTCGGTGTTCCGCCGCTCGGGTGACGGAGCGGTGACGCCGCTGCGTGGTCGGCGGGCTCTCCGGGAGGAGGCCGCGGGCCGCCGGTGGCGGGTCAGCGGAAGCGGTTTCTGGCAGATCCATCCGGGTGCCGCGGACGCGCTGGTGGCCGCGGCACTGGACCTGGCGCGCCCGGCACCGGGGGAGACAGCGCTCGACCTGTACTGCGGGGTCGGCCTGTTCGCGGGCGCTCTGGCGCCGGCGCTGGGGGAGGCCGGCCGGGTGCACGCGGTGGAGGGCAACCGCAGCGCCGCGGCCGACGCCGCCCACAATCTTCGCGACCTCCCGAACGTGTCGGTCCACCGCGGAGCGGTCGACGATCAGCTGGCGAAGCTACCCCTGGCGGCGGCCGACCTCGTCGTGCTGGACCCGCCGCGCAGTGGGGCCGGACCGGCCGTCTGCCGCCGCGTGGCCGGTTTGGGGCCCCGGGCCGTCGTCTACGTCGCCTGTGACCCGGCCGCACTGGCGCGCGACGTGGCCACCTTCGCCGCGGCGGGGTACCGGCTCGCGGCCCTGCGCGCGCTGGACCTGTTTCCGATGACAGCTCACGTCGAGTGCGTGGCGTTGCTCGTGCCGGCTGCCGACGGGGCTTCCGGGTGACCGAGGGCGTCGCCCCGCCGGGGTGGCCGGCCAGTGTGCGCCCTCCCGGCGTTCCGGACTGGGAGCGGACGGCGGTGGCCTGGCTGTTCGACTCGTGCCCGCCGGACTACCGGGCACATGACGTGCTGCGACGTCATCCGGTCGTGCTCGCCCGATTCGCCGGCGTCCACCTGCAGGCAGGCGTCCAGGCCGCACGCGAGCTGGTCGCCACCCTGCGCACCGGATTGGCCGACGTGGCCTCGCCCGAGACGGTGGAGGCGGCACTGGCCGCCGCCGAGCGGGAGGGGGCCCGCCTGGCGGCGGACGCGCGGGGAGCCGCGCTGGTTGAGGCAGCACTGCGCGGACAGCGCTTCGCTGCACGCCTGTAACGGCCGGCCGGCCTGACCTCGGCTGATCTGAGCCGCCTGCCCTGATGCGCCCGGCCGGGCTCGGCCGAACCGCGTCGGCCACGCGCCAACGGCATGCCGGTCCTACACTCGAAGTCCGGCACTCCAGCTTGGGCAGCCGGTTTCTCGCCGACCGTGATCTCTTGTCGGGCGGCGTGCGCCGTGCCCAGGACTGCAACAGGGGAGAGGTTCGACCGCGTGACACTGCTGCAGTCGATTTCCGGCCCCGTCGATCTCAAGCGCCTCGACCCGGCACAGTTGCCGCTGCTCGCGGCCGAGATCCGCGACTTCCTCATCGCTGCGGTGAGCCGCACGGGCGGGCATCTCGGGCCCAACCTGGGAACGGTCGAGCTGACCATCGCGCTGCACCGGGTCTTCGACTCCCCGCGTGACCCGCTGCTGTGGGACACCGGCCACCAGACGTACGTTCACAAGATCCTCACTGGCCGCCGCGACCAGTTCGACAAGCTCCGCCAGGCTGGCGGGCTGTCGGGGTACCCGTGCCCCGCCGAGTCCGAGCACGACTTCATCGAGAACTCCCACGCCTCCACGGCGTTGTCGTACGCGGACGGCCTCGCCAAGGCGTACGCCCTGCGGGGCGAGGACCGTCACGTGGTCGCGGTGGTCGGGGACGGCGCGCTCACCGGCGGCATGTGCTGGGAGGCGCTGAACAACATCGCGTCGGCACCGGACCGGTCCGTCGTGATCGTGGTGAACGACAACGGCCGGTCCTACGCACCGACGGTCGGCGGGCTCGCCGACCACCTTGCTTCGCTGCGCCTGACGCCTCGCTACGAGAAGGCGCTGGACGCGGTGAGGACCACGCTGGAGCGCACGCCGCTGGTCGGGCAGCCCTTCTACGATGCTCTGCACGGGATCAAGCGGGGTGTCAAGGATCTGATCCAGCCGCAGGTGTTGTTCGAGGACCTGGGCTTGAAGTACGTCGGCCCCATCGACGGCCACGACACTGCCGCGGTCGAGTCCGCACTGCGCCGGGCCCGCGACTTCGGCGGCCCGGTGATCGTGCATTGCGTGACCCGTAAGGGCTTCGGCTACGGCCCCGCGATGGCCGACGAGGACGACCGGCAGCACAGCGTCACGATCATCGACCCGGTGTCGGGCAAGCCGGTCGCCGTGGCGGAGACCGGGTGGACCTCGGTGTTCGCCGACGAGATGCTGCACATCGGGGCCGAACGGCCGGACGTGGTCGCGGTCACCGCCGCCATGCTGCAGCCCGTCGGCCTCGACGCCTTCGCCCGCCGCTGGCCGGAACGGGTCTTCGACGTCGGTATCGCCGAGCAGCACGCGGTCACCTCCGCCGCCGGCCTGGCGCTGGGCGGGCTGCATCCGGTCGTCGCGATCTACTCGACCTTCTTGAACCGGGCGTTCGATCAGCTGCTGATGGATGTGGCGCTGCACCGGTTGCCCGTAACGGTGGTCCTGGACCGCGCCGGGGTCACCGGTGACGACGGGGCCAGCCACAACGGCATGTGGGACCTGTCGCTGCTGCTGATGGTTCCCGGCCTGGCCGTGGCCGCGCCTCGCGACGGCGACAACCTGCGGTGCCAGCTGCGGGAGGCGGTCGCCATCTCCGACGGCCCGTCGGCGGTGCGCTTCCCCAAGGGCCCGGTCGGTGCGGACGTGCCGGCCCTCGAACGTGCCGGAACGATGGACGTGCTGGCGCGTACGGGCGCCCAGGACGTGCTGCTGATCTCGGTGGGCGCGATGGCCGGGCTGTGCCTGCAGGTAGCGGGCCGGATCGCGGACCAGGGCATCGGGGTCACCGTGGTGGATCCACGCTGGCTGAAGCCCCTGGACGAGGGCGTTCCCCAGCTCGCATCACAGTTCCGGCTCGTGGTCGTCGTCGAGGACAGCGGGATCACGGGCGGCGCCGGGGACTACGTGGCCGCCGCCTTGCGGGCCGCGGATGTCGACGTGCCGGTCCGCTCGTTCGGCATTCCGCAGCGCTTCCTCGAGCACGGCAAGCGGGCGCAGATCCTCACGGAGATCGGTCTCTCGGCCCAGCGCCTGGCGCGTCAGATCATCGAAGCGGTGGCGAAGACCGAGACGTCACTGGACGAGAGCCGGGCCGCCTCGCCGGCGGAGTAGCGAACTCCACCGGCGATCGGCGGGATGCCCGGCTTCAGCGGCGCAACCACCGCGGTCGTCGCGCATCGGCCGCCGGCCGGTCCGCTCCCGGGACGTCGGGCAACACGATCACCCGGTCGGTCAGGTCGATGTAGGGCGCGGCTGTGCCCGTTGCACGTTCGCCGATGCGGCTGGTGGTCCGCGGCGACGGGTGGAGTTCGGGGGCGCCTGCGCGCGCGGCGTCGGCGGCCACGTCGGCCGCCGTACGCACCGTCGAGACCTCTTCGGCGGTGAACAGCACCGGACGGTCGAAGCCGCGTTCGCCGGCGGGCGCGGCGTCGGCGAGAACAGCGACGAACTCCGGGTCGGTGGCGCTCGGGTCGAGCCAGGCCGAGCTGCGAGTGGGGGCGGCGATGCCGCGCAGGCCGTGGCGTTCGGCCACCAGGGCCCGGCGGAAGGTGTCCGAGCCGAGCAGGGTCACCGGGTCGCAGTTGCCCATCGGCCGGACCAGCGGCTGACCGCGCCGGACGTACCGCTCGGCCGCGAGCCGGCCCATCCGTTCCAGGTACGCCTGGGCCGCCGGCCACCAGGGCCGAACGTCCACGCCGGCAGCCTCAAGCGCCGCGGCGGGCACGACCGTGACGTCCGACGGGTGGCTCGAGTGCAGCCCCCAGAAGCCGATGCCGAGATCGAGAGCGCCGCCGTGCACGCGCTGCTGCACCCAGGACTTCCCGGGGTGGGAGACCGCCCCCCGCGGCACCCCCAGCGGGCGAGCTCGCTCGGCCAGATCGGCCATCGGCCGAGCGACAAGCTCCGTGCGCAGCCGCAGCCACAGCGCCAGCCGGTGCCGCGCCGTGTCGCTGTCCGGGTCGGCGCCGTCGATTGCCTGCAGGCACTCGGTCCAGCGGACGAGCACGTTGCCCGGCACGCTGAGCAGCACACCGTCGTCGTTCGGCGTCAGGTCGATGTCATCCAGAACCGAGACCGCCAGTGAGCAGCGACGGAGCGCCGTGAGCACGGAGGCGGATTTCACGACTACTGCCGGTGACGTCATGTACAGAACGTACCCGGGTGAGGGCCACTGCTGGATCGGGCAAATGGGTGGAAAACCGGGGCCTGAAGCGGCCGATCGGGTGATATCCCTACGCCTCTGTATCAGCTGCTGTATCCGGGCTTGCGGAGCCCCCGGGAACGGTGGCGGCTGCCGGGTCGCCGTGCTCGTCCGGCGGGGCCTGCAGTGCTGCCGCGAAGCGCTCGGCGGTCAGCGAGATCTGCCAGGAACGGGCCCCAACAGCACGCAACTGGCTTGCTACGGCCGCCGCCCCCGGCTCCCGAGGGGGATCCCATGCCAGCCGGCGCACCGCGTCCGGTTGCACCAGGTTCTCGGCTGGGAGCCGGTGCTGCTCGGCCAGCTCGGTGATGACGGCCCGCAGCCGGGCCAGGCGGGCGGCTGCCACCGGATCCCGCTCCGCCCACCGGTTAGCCGGCGGCGGGCCATCGACGGGTCCGGCACCCCGCGGCAGCTCGCTGTCGGGCAGGGCGGCGGCCGTGCGCAGTGCCGTGAACACCGCGGGTGCCAGACGGCGGGCGCTGCGGCCGGTGAAGTACGGCAGCGCTGCCACCGCCTCCACCGTCTGCGGAGCGGCGAGCACCGTGCCGACGATGGCGGCGTCGGGAAGCAGGCGTCCAGGGGCGATGTCACGCTTGCGGGCCAGCTCGTCCCGCAGCGTCCACAGTTCGCGGACGGCCGCGAGCTTGCGTGGCGAGCGCACCCGATGCAATCCGGAGGTCCGCCGCCAAGGGTCGATCCGCGCGGCCGGCGGACCGGCGCTGACGATCGCCGCGAACTCTTCGTGCGCCCACTCCAGCTTGTCCTGCCGGATCAGCTCCGCTTCCAGCTCGTCGCGCAATTCCAGCAGCACCTCGACGTCGAGTGCCGCGTACCGCAGCCATGGCTCGGGCAGCGGGCGCTTCGACCAGTCCGCCGCCGAATGGCCCTTCTCCAGCGTCAGGCCCAGCACCCGCTCGACCATCGCGCCCAGTCCGACCCGCTCGAAACCGGCCAGCCGGCCCGCCAGTTCGGTGTCGAACAGCCGGCGCGGCGCGAAACCGAGTTCGGCCAGGCATGGCAGGTCCTGGCTCGCGGCGTGCAGCACCCATTCGGCGTCGGACAGGATGGCGGACAGCTCGAACAGATCGGGGCAGCTGACCGGGTCGATGAGCGCGGTGCCGGCCCCCGCACGCCGGAGCTGAACCAGAAAGGCGCGTTGACCGTAGCGGTAACCCGACGCCCGCTCCGCGTCGACGGCGACCGGCCCGGTACCGGCGGCGAACGCCGCGAGGGTGTCGGCGAAGGCACGCGCGTCGGCGACCACCGGCGGCACGCCGTCGCGCGGTTCCGTCAGCGGAACCGGCGGCTCCCCGCCCGATCCGACCGGATCAGTGCGCTCGGCGTCGACTTCCCCGGCAGTGCCGCGAGGGGAGTGGTCAGCAGTATCGGCGCTCACCCGCCTACCGTACGGCCGGGCCTGGCTCGTCCGCTCCAGGTGCCTGATTCAGCGGATGACGCCCGCGCGCATCGCCATGGCCACCATCTCGGCGCGGTCACCGGTTCCCAGCTTCCGCGCGATCCGGGCGAGGTGGCTCTTCACGGTGAGCGCGGACAGCCCCAGAACGTCACCGACCTCCTTGTTGGACCGGCCCTCGGACACCAGGCGGAGCACCTCCACCTCGCGGCCAGACATGTCCGCGACACCGGAGTGGACCGGAGTTCCGCGCAGCCCAGCCGCCAGCATCGACGCGACACCGGGGTCGGCGTACACGCCCCCGTCCAGCACCCGTCGCATGCCGTTATCGACGCTGCCCGGGCTGGCGGACTTCAGCAGGTAGCCCTGGGCGCCCGCCACGAACGCGGCGCGCACCGAGTACGGGTCGTCCGCCGCGGACAGAACCACCAGGCGGGGCCAGCCGGCCGCCTTCAGGTCGGCCAGCAGGTCGAGTCCTGAGCCGTCGGGCAGGCCGAGATCCAGCACGCACAGGTCGCAGGGGGTGGCCGCGTGGGCACGGGCGCGCGCCTCGGCGGTGCTGGCGGCCTCGATCACCGACCGCGCACCCATGCTGCGGAGCCGGTTCACCATGGCCTCGCGTACCAGCGGGTGGTCGTCAACGACCATCGCCGTGAAGCCGGAAACTGTGGCTGAGCTCTGAGCCGGGACACGCACCGCGGTGGGGTGTCCGGCGGCGAGCCGAGTCGGAAACGCGGTCACGGAGTTCCTCCGTCTGGTGGGCCACGCGGCCGGGAGGCCGACCGCGCTACGCCGAGATGGCGAGGTTGCAACAGGTATCGGCCCGGAATCGGTCTTGCTGTAGGACGCGACCCGGCCCGGGCCGCTGTCCGCAAGACCTAGCCCGATGGGGTGATTGCTGGCTAGTCACAACAGACCGCTTTCCGGGGAGCCGATTGCTCAAGGAGCCGGAACAGCGGGACTGCAACTCTGCTCTGGTCGCGGCTGATGACCACCCGTCGGTGCCAGCAACATCTGCGGCCGGAATGGCGACAAGCGTCCAGGAGGTGCAGGCATGACCGCAGGGTGGCTCGGCAGCCGATACCCGCGCAGCATCGCAATGCGGCCTGCGATGGTGTCGTCCCTGTCGCAACTGACCTCCGCGGACGAGGGCCTGCGAGCCCAGATCGCCGCCGAACTGCACGACACCGTGGCACAGACCCTCATGCTCGCCCGCGCCGCGCTGGCGGCCGCCGAGGGCGACGCCGGCCAGCTCCGGCACGTGCAGGACCTGATCGGGGAGGCGGAGGACCAGGTTCGGGGCCTGCTCAGCCGCGCCCGCCCGCTGGCGCTGCGCGACGGTGATCTGCGGGCGGCGGTCGGTGTCCTCTGTGATGACCTGGCGAACCGGTACGGATTAGCCGTGTCGGTCCGCTGGTCGCCGCCGGCCCCCGACGGGTCGCTGCCCCCGGCGCTCGCGGTGACCGTCTACCGGTTCTTCCAGGAGGCCCTGCTCAACGTGGTCAAGCACGCCGACGTGCCGACCGCGTGCCTGTCCTTCTTCTCGGGGCCGGCGGGTTGCTCCGCAACCGTCTCGGACACCGGCGCCGGCTTCGATCCGGCCGAGCGGCTGCGAACCCGCGGCACCGACGGTCGGCATGTGGGGCTGTCGTTGCTGGGTGACCGGATACGTGCTGCCGGCGGCACCCTCGACGTGACCTCGGCACCGGGTTCGGGTACCGCCGTCACCTTGCGCGTCGACTATGGAACCGCGCCGGAATACGAGCAGGGGGCAGCAACCGCGTCGGGTACCGGCGGCACGGCGGGACCGGTTGCGACGGCGCGGGTCGCGGCCGGCGCCGCCACCAGGGCGGCCGTGGCGGCCGTGGCGGCCGCGGGGCTATCGGCGCCGCGGACCGCCCAGGCGGGCACCGCGCCGCAGACCTTCTGACAGGTTCACCACGCCCGGAATCCGGGGCGGTAGACCGGCTGCGACGCACAGCACGTCCGTCCAGGCGGCGGAGTGGGGAGCCAGATCGTCTCCGAGTGGCGTCCAGGCGGCCCGCACCTCCACCTCGGCTGCGCCGGACGAGTCCGACAGCGCCCCGAAGCGCTCGGAAGCGACCCGCGTAACAGTGCCGCCGGCCGCCGTGTAGCCGGCGTTCCGGGCCTCCAGGGCCTCGACGAGCCAACTCCAGCCCACCGCCGGCAGCAGCGGATCAACGGCGATCTCCAGGTCGGTCCCGGCGCGGACGTACGCCACCATCCGGGTGGTGCCGTCCCAGCCCTCCTGCCCGTCCGGGTCGTGCAGCACCACCAGCCGTCCGCTGGCCAGATCGCGGGCTTCGCCCGCTTCCGCGGGCACTTCGCCGGTCAGCGCCACGGCATAGGGAGCGAGCCGGTTCGGCGCCGGGGCTTCGCGGACGGTCACTTCTGGGCGTAGTGCCAGGCCGGTGAGGGACGCCACGGCCGTCCGGAATGGCTCCGGCATGTCCGAGGAGCGCCCTGTGCCGGTCATGGGTGCATGGGGATCGGGCTGTCAGGCCGCGTCGGCGGCCGTGCCCGAGCGCGCGGTAGGCCGATCCGTGCGCCGGGCGTCACCCGATACCCCGATCACCACGGCGGCGCCGCAGTCTATGCATGCCCAATCCGGGCAGTCGTCGCAGCCGTCTTCACAGGGCGGGCGCTCGAACAGGCGCTCGTCGCCGCAGAAGGCGCAGTGGCGGGGGTCCATCGGCGTTCGGCCTCCCTCGAGTTGTTCGGCGTGGAGAGTTGTTCGGCGTCGAGAAGTTGTTCGGCGTGGAGAGTTGTTCGGCATGTGCAGTTCTTGGGGCGGATGCGAGCCGAGCTGTCGGGGCCGCTACACGCGCGGCGCCGGCTGAACACCCGAAACGGTGCCACGCGGGTACGACAAAGTGGAGCCGCCGCGCCGCAAGAGGCGCTGCGTGCAACGATGCCAGCGATGTCAGCTCCCGCGGGCCTGGACGCCAGCCCCTTTCTGCTCGCCTGCCGCCGGCAGCCCGTGCCCTACACGCCGGTGTGGTTCATGCGCCAGGCGGGACGGTCGCTGCCGGAGTACCGCGAGGTGCGTGCCGGCGTGCCGATGCTGGAATCCTGCATGCGCCCGGAGCTGGTCACAGAGATCACGCTGCAGCCGGTCCGCCGGCACGGCGTCGACGCCGCAATCCTGTTCAGCGACATCGTCGTGCCGCTCAAGGCGATCGGGGTGGATCTGGACATCGTCCCCGGCACGGGGCCCGTCGTCGCCAGCCCGATCCGCTGTGCCGCCGATCTCAATCAGCTGCGGGAGCTGTCGGCGGACGACGTTCCCTACGTCAGCGAGGCGGTCGCGCTGCTCACCGCGGAGCTGGGCGCGACGCCGCTGATCGGCTTCGCGGGCGCGCCCTTCACGCTGGCCAGCTACCTCATCGAGGGCGGGCCAAGCCGTAACCACGAGAAGACCAAGGCGCTGATGCACGGCGATCCCGAGCTGTGGAACGCCCTGCTCAGCCGGCTGGCCTCGATCACCCTTGCCTTCCTGCGGGTGCAGATCGCGGCCGGGGTGAGCGCGGTCCAGCTGTTCGACTCCTGGGCCGGCGCGCTCCCTGCCGACGACTACGCCCGGTTCGTGCAGCCGCACAGCCGGGCCGTCCTGGACGGCCTGGCCGGTTGCGGGGTGCCGCGCATCCACTTCGGGGTGAGCACGGGGGAGCTGCTCGCCCTGATGGGGGAGGCCGGCGCGGACGTGGTGGGCGTGGACTGGCGGGTGCCGCTGGACGAGGCCGCCCGCCGGGTGGGCCCCGGCCGGGCGCTGCAGGGCAACCTCGACCCTGCGCTGTTGTTCGCGCCGCAGGCGGTGATGGCGGACAAGGCCCGGGACGTGCTCGCGCGTGGCCGCGCGGCGGAGGGCCATGTGTTCAACCTCGGGCACGGGGTGCTGCCCGACACCGACCCGGGCGCACTGACCCGGCTGGTCGACGTGGTGCACGAGTCGTCGGTGCGCTGACGCTGGTGGACGTGCCGCTGCGGTCGGACTGCGCGCCCGACGGCAGCCCCCATGTGGTGGTGGTGGGCGGCGGCATCGCCGGGCTGGCGGCCGCGCACCGCCTGCGCGTCTGTGGACCTCCAGGCATACGGATCACGATCCTGGAGCAGGGGAACCGGCTCGGCGGCAAGATCGCGACCGGCAACGTCGCGGGCATCGCCGTCGAGCAGGGAGCGGAGTCGTTCCTGGCGCGTCGTCCGGAGGCGATGGACCTGGCCGCGGCGGTCGGGCTGGCGACTGAGCTGGTCTCGCCGCGTACGTCGTCGGCATCCCTGTGGATCCGCGGCAGGATGCGGCCGCTGCCCGCCGGGACCGTCCTGGGAGTTCCGGGGAATCTGCGCTCGCTCGCAGCGAGCCGGGTGCTGTCACCGGGCGGGCTACTGCGGGCGTCGTCGGACCTGATCCTGCCGGCGCCTGCCCTCTCCGGCGACGTCAGCGTCGGCGGGTACGTCGCCTCCCGACTCGGCCGGGAGGTCGTCGACCGGCTCGTGGATCCGCTGCTCGGTGGCGTCTACGCCGGCCGGGCCCACGACCTGTCGCTCGCCGCGACGGTCCCGCAGCTGGCGGGCGCGCCGGCCGCCGGAGGGTCGCTGGTCCGTGCGGCCGCCAGAGC